>CAKSHG010000060.1 GCA_934456315.1 uncultured Oscillospiraceae bacterium
ACAAAGATACTCGACGACGACCTGGAATGGCTGACCAACTCGCTGAACACCGAGCAGGCTTACGTCATGAAGAGCCAGTCGCTCGAAAATAAGCGCCAGGCGCTGTTCAAGGGGCTGGGCATAGCGGACAGGAAGCTGTCCGAGATGATAGGCGAGGCTCCCGAGGAGTACCGCGCCAAGCTGAAGCAGCTCTCCAACCAGATTGCAGACCTCGTTGACAGCATAAGAGAGATAAACGAGCAGACCAACGAGATAGTAAAGCGCAAGCTCGATAACCAGACGGAATTCGTGAAACGCGCCGGGATCCTCAACAAGCCCGAAACTTACAACAAGAACGCTTCAAAGGTCACCGGAGGCAGCTCCGCGAAGGCTTTCAGAGAGGTTTAGGAGGAAAATATATGCGTCCTACTTTTTTAGGATTTGAAACACAGAAGCGCACCCTTCAGGTCGCACAGAAAAGCCTTGATATCGCGGGCAACAACATTTCCAACATCAACACCGTAGGCTACACACGTCAGCGCGTAGACCTCTATGCGATGTACGTCAGCGGAAACCAGAGTCTCAGATGGTGCAGTGATACGAATAATCTTTCGCTGACCGGTCAGGGCGTCAACTCCTACGGCGTGAGCCAGATGAGAGATCAGTACATCGACAAGCGTTACCGCGAGAATACCGCAGTCGAGGCTGAAACCGAGAAAAAGGTGAATATCCTTTCCGACATCGAGGACGTGCTCGACAACATCGACACGGACGGCCTGCAGTACTACACCGAGCAGTATTTCAAGGCGCTCCAGGACTACTCCGGCGAGCGTCCGGACGCTGCGGAAGTCGCAACCATCGTTGTCAACTCCGCGACTAATCTCTGCCGTATCCTCAACGATTACAGCACCAAGCTAAGCGAGGTCGAGGATACATACGTCAGCGAAACGCAGAACACCGTGACCTACGTCAACAACCTCCTTAGTGAGATGAATCAGCTCAACAAGCGTATCGCCAAGGAAAAGCTGAGCTACCCCGACGAGTACGGTCCCAACGAGCTTTACGACCAGCTCAACATGTACATAGACGAGCTTGCGAATTACGGCGACATTTCCATAACCAGGCACGAAAACGGCACCATCTCAGTTGACATGGCGGGCGTGAACGTCCTCAATGCCGAGAAATTCAAGACAAACAGCCTGGTAATGCAGGATTACTACAACAATGGTCAGGTGGTCCTGAATTTTGAGAGCGGCGAGGAGGTAAACCTCCATTCCGGCGTGCTCAAGGCTTATATCGATACGCTCAACGGCAACGGCGTTTACGCTACCGGTCGTCAGAACGGCGAGCACGGCGTTGCTTACTATAAGTCCGCGATAGATATCTTCGCAAGGACGCTTGCAGATACGTTCAATGCTGCAAACGGCGCCGACGAGGATCCCGCGCGTCAGATGTTCGTGGGCTACCCCTCCGGCGGAAAGGATCCCACAGCCGACGAGAACAAGGACGGCGTGCTGGACGGCGGATATTCCGAGGTGCTGATCACCGCTGGAAATATCCACGTTTCCACTGTCTGGAAAGAGAATCCGACCATGATCGGTATGGTCAAGACTATTGACCCTGCTACCGGCAAGCAGCGCTACGGCTATGATGAGCAGCTGGATTCCGAGGGCAACGTCAATCTTCAGAATACCAACGTGCTGTTCCTGCTGTCGAAGTTCGAAAAGGGCGTGAAGTTCGGCAACGAGAACGACTTCAAGGGCGACATTTACCAGTACATTTCGTTCATCAGCGACAGACTCGCCGAAACGATAAGCTACGAAACCAGCCGAAACGAAACTGCAAAATCCACGGTGGATACGCTGCTTGACGCGCGCGACGAGGTATCCGGCGTCCAGATGGACGAGGAGGGTATCAACATGCTGAACTACCAGAAGTGGTACAGCGCTTCCTCGCGTATGCTGACGACCCTCGACGACGCGCTGGATAAGCTGATAAACGGCACCGGACGCGTAGGTCTGTAAGGAGGATATAGATGAGAATAACTAATTCAACGCTCCTGAGAAATTACGACAGGAACCTCAAGCGCATTTCCTCACAGAAGTACGCTTCCGAGAACAGAATATACTCCGGCAGACAGTACACCCGTGCCAGTCAGTCCCCGCTGAATGCCGCAAAGGCGCTCACGGTGAGAAAACAGCTCTGGCACACCGAGCAGTACAAGGAAAACCTGGACGTTGCGGATAAGTTCTATACCGAGGCGGAAACCTCCCTGCTCCAGATATCCGATTCGCTTGCAAATGTGCGCGAAACGATAATCTACGCCTGCAACTCCACCAAGGACGAGAGCATCGACCTCAATATCCTTGCGGAGCAGCTCGAAACCAAGGCTAAGGAAATGGTGTCGGTATTCAACACCGACAGCGCCGAGCGTGCTATTTTCGGCGGCGAGAGCAACAGCCCGGAGCCGTTCACGCTTCAGTATGATGAGAATGGACGCGCCACCACGGTGCTGTATCACGGGGTCCCGGTGAATGCGATGTCGGATCCTGATGGTTTCCCCTATTCGAAAGATGTGTATGTCGATATCGGTATCGGAATGGTCATCAATGATGACCAGGAGATCGATCCGCAGTCGGCGCTCAAGATATCGTTCAACGGCGCACAGATCACCGGCTGCGGCTTTGAGGGATACGACAAGGATCTTTCAAAGCTCAATCTCAAGAGCCTTAACCAGGGCGACGACGCTGATAATACCATTCGTATCACAGCCAGCGGAAAGACAGTCACCGTTAATTTCAAGGGCAATAAGACCGCGGATATTCAGACGGCTATAGACGACGCGTTCGCAAAGGCGGGCGTTGCCGGACCGAAGATAGAAAACGAGGGCACGCTCACCATGGCGGACGGCTCAAAGGCGGAGATCTCCGAAACGCCGTTCATTGACCTCGAAAAGCTTACAGACGGAAAAACCTATTCATTTGATATCTACGCGAACGGCAAAAAGAAGAGCATAACCTTTGCCGCCGGTGCAACAGCTGCCGACAGCATGAAAAACATACAGGACAAACTCAACACGGAGTTCCTAAGGGAAAAGAACACTCCGCAGATCGCCGAGGACGGTTCGATCACTGTAAAGAACAACGCCGGCGAAGATTCGCAGGTATATCTCGCCAAGAACGATGAGGGCGGCGAAACGCCCGCGTTCAAGAACGGCGACACATATTCCAATAATTATATCCAGGTAACTCTGGACGCCGCGGCAGCGCTCCGCAGGGGCGATCTGGACTATGCGAATGCATGCATCGACAGGATCGTCAATTCCTCTGAAAATCTGCTGGTCGAGATCGCTGACCTCGGTAATTCCGAGGAATATATCGAGTTCAACAATAACCGTTTTGATACAAGAGCTCTCAACCTCAAGGACCGCCAGAAAACCCTTGAGGCAACGGATTTGGAGTCTGAAATAACGCTGATGAAAACCTACGAGGCTATCTACAATGCGTGCTTGCAGATGTCCAGCTCGATAATCCCGAACAGCATATTCAACTATATTTCGTAAATTGGTAGTGGTTATAATGCGCAGCAGCGTCTGACAAGGCGCGGTAAAGGCACGGAGGCCGACGCATTGGTTATATGGCAGGCACAGGACAACTCAGGAGGTGTTGGAAGTGAACAGCAATCTGTTACAGATCACTACTATCCCGATTTCCATCGAGATCAAGGTGACAAACGCGAAATACCAGTATCCGGAAGGCACTAAACGACAGCCCAAGGTCAATATCACGAACACACAGGGCGGATTCGTTATGAAGGCTGACCCGATAAAGGTGAAGATTGATACATATGAGGCGAGAAAGAGCCTCGGCTATGGAAACATGACCGACGGCGACATGCTGAGCCAGAAGGCTCAGGAGGGCTTTTCGCTTGCTTTCCAGGGCACGGCAAGGGTCGCGTCCGAGGGCAATATGCTCGCAAGGGGAATGTCCGCGTCGGAGATCGCGATACAGAATGCCAGGGCTGGCGCAACCGTTGAAACAATTATGGAGTTTCTGCCGAAAGAAGGCGCAGATATCACATTTGACGGCGGCACGCTCAGTATAGATTACCAGATGGGAGAGCAGGATATAGACTGGGATACCGTCAACGAACTTCCGATGGAATTCGTCCCCGGAAGCGTTGAACTCATCGTAAGGGACAGACCCCGTGTTGAGATAGAGTATCTCGGCGAGCCGATCTACTTCCCCGCCAGCGCAAACCCGAACTACAAGCCTCCGGTGCTTGATGTCAAGGGTTGATCATTCCTGAAAGGAGCGGCGGTTTACGCCGGATTTGCCTATGAAGATAATTACAAGAGATTTCGGTGAGCAGGAGATCGAAAACGATAAGATCATCACGTTCCCCGACGGCATCATTGGATTCGAGGACGTCAAGAAGTACGCGCTTTTGAGCCCGCTGGGCGACGGAGTATTTCCGATGTGGCTCCAGGCAGTGGATTCAAAGGAGCCCTGCTTCGTGGTCTACGACCCTATGGAGATATACAGCGATTATTGCTTCGAGATATCCGACGAAATGCAGCAGGCGCTCAATATCGACGAGAATTCGCCGTACAGGTGTCTTGCGGTCGCGATAGTGCCTGACGACTACAGAAAGACCACCATAAATCTGCGGTGCCCCATCGTGGTGAACACCAACGAGCGTATCGCGGCGCAGGTTATCCTGACGGAGCATTATGAGTTCAAGGCTCCTGTGTATGAGGAGGTCTGACTATGCTCGTAGTTACAAGAAAGACTGACGAGAGCCTGATAATCTCCGATAATATCGAAATAACCGTACTCGAGATAGGCAAGGATAAGGTCAAGATCGGCATAAACGCCCCGAAAGAGGTAAAGGTCATCAGAAGCGAGCTCAAGGACGCGCGCCAGACCAACGAGCAGTCCGCACATATTTCCGGCAGTGCGATCGCCGGGCTTCTGAATCAGCATAAACAGGAGGAAAAGTAATATGGCAGTAAATAATATCAGACTTGGCGGTCTGTCATCGGGCTTTGATACCGAAGCGATGGTCAAGCAGCTGATGACATCGTATCAGACTAAGATAGACAATCAGAACAAGAAGCTGACTAAGCTTTCCTGGCAGCAGACTGCTTACCAGGATATCACCAAGAAGATAACCGATTTCAAGAACACTTATTTCGATGTTCTCAAGCGTGATACATACCTGATGAGTCCGTCCTCGTTCAACAAGTTCAAGGCGGACGTAAACTCCACCGGAAACACGTCTGCTTCCGGTCTTAGCGTCAGCACGACTTCCAATTCTTCTGCCGGCAGCTATAAGATAAAGCTCAATCAGATCGCTAAGGCGGCTTCTGCAAAGGGCAATACCATAACCGCAGGCAACTTCCAGCTCGACCTTGATAAGGCTATCGACTCCGCCCCCGGCAAGGTGAATACAGCCGACGACGGCAGTCTTACCAAGACATTCAGCTTTGCGCTGGACGTTCAGGTAGGCAGCGTTAAGAAAACAATAGAGTTCAGCGCAGACGCTGCGGTCGGTGCGGACGGCACCGTGACCGATACTGACGCGCTCAAGTCCAATATCGTTGACGCGCTGAATACAAAGCTCCAGGAGAGCTTCGGCTATTCCGGCAGGACCGATGGCGCGACCGGCGCGGTCGATTCAAACGGCAAGGAGTGGTTCCTCCAGGCGCAGCTTGGCTCTGACGGAAAGGTTTCTTTCCAGGTCGGCGGTAATTCTTCCGTTTCCGTTACTGAAAAGACCGGTAACTTCGGCATGGCTAAGGCAAGTGAGAAGGTAGCCATCTCCACCGGAAGCGTTGTCACCGGAACCAATATTTTTGACGTAGAGATCGGCGGAAAGACTACAAAGCTGTACTTCGAGGGCGTATCTTCCACATACTACGACAGCATGAACGCCAGCGGCAACGAGGATATCAAGAAGGAATACAATGCGCTCAAGCTGGCGGCTTACCGCAAGTCCAATAAGCTGTCTGACAGCGCTGCCGTATCTGACGAGCAGCTCGAGAAATACACTTATTCAACAGCGCAGGCTGCAAAGGACAGAAACGCGCTCTCTATCCAGAAGGCACTCGAGAGTGTGAGCGATTATACGTTCACGTTTGACGGCTCCTATCTGACAGCAACAGACAGCAAGGGCAATGCAGTAGAGTTCTCCATGACGGCGGTTGAAGGCGGTACTCTGGGACTTACAAAGGGCACTGCTTCCAATAAGTTCTCGTCCGGCACCACGCTTGCCGAGATGGGATTACAGGCGGACGCTGACGGAAAGTATTCCATCACCATTAATGGCACGGATATCACAGTTGACAAGGACGCGACTGTTTCCTCCCTCATGAGCGCTGTGAACAAGTCCGACGCAGGCGTCACGATGACCTATTCTTCGCTGACCAACAGCTTCACTGTTGAGGCTAAGGAAAAGGGCAGCGCAGGCAAGGTGGACATCTCGGACGGCGACCTCGCAAGAGGGCTTGGTCTGGTCGATGATAACGGCACCGTCGGCGCAGAGGAAGGTCAGAACTCCATATTTGAGATCAACGGTCAGGAGATCTATCTCAACGATAATTCCTACACTCTGGACGGAACGACATTCACATTCGACGACAGCATGACCGTTGGCGAAACGTACAATGTCAGCATCGGCAAGGATTCCTCGTCTGTAAAGGAAGCGCTCAAGAAGTTCGTTGAGTCCTACAATCAGCTCATAGATGATGTTTATTCGTATATCGGCACCGCTCCCGCAACTGACAGCAACGGCGACAAGTACGAGCCGCTGACCGATGACGAAAAGGAAGAGATGAGCGAGGACGAGATAACAAAGTGGGAAGAGAAGGCAAAGCAGGGCGTTCTGTACAATGATTCCACTGTTTCCACTATCATGAGCCAGATGCGTACTGCGCTGTATAACAGCGTTACCCTGGACGACGGCAGCAAGTTCGGTCTGTACAGCCTTGGCATCAAGACCTCCAGTGAGTACAGCAAGCATGGCAAGCTTGAGATAGACGATGACGCGTTCGACAAGGCATTCGAGAAAAATCAGGACGCTATCGTAAAGCTGTTCACTGATTCCGAAAACGGCATGATGGCAAAGCTCAACAAGGTAATGGACAATGCCGTTAAGAGCACCGGCAAGGCAGAAACCAGAGGTACCCTCGTCAAGAAAGCAGGCAAGGCTGACAGCTCCGTCACCACCGACAGCTACATCTACAAAGAGATGAAGAGAATGCAGACCCGCCTGTCAGAACTCCAGACCAGGTATGACGATAAGGAAGAGTACTGGTGGAAGGTATTCACCAATATGGAAACCGCGATGAGCGATCTCAACAGCCAGACCAGCTACATTTCCTCCTACCTTGGAACAGGAAATTATCAGTAAATAAAAAGAACAGAGGGCAGATACAATGTCAAATCCCTATTCCGCATATAAAAAGCAGTCGGTTTCCACTATGACTCCGGTCGAGGTGGTCATAAAGCTCTACAGCGAAACGGAGCGTCAGCTCGCAATAGGCATCAACGCCATTGAGGAAAAGAATATCAAAAAGACTCATGCCTCCCTGATGAAAGCCCAGGAGCTTCTCGGGGCGCTGAGAGGCTCGCTGGATATGGATATTCCGGTTTCCAAGAACCTCGATCAGCTGTACGACTTTTTCCAGCGCACTGCGGCTAATGCCAATATGAACAAGGACGCAGAACATGCGGAGGAACTGAAAAAGATAATCCCGATGGTGGCTGATCTCCGTGACGCATTCACGCAGATAAGCCAGATGACCAAGGAAGAGATAGAGGCGCAGGATAAGGCAAAACACAAAAAATAAGTCAGGGGGTGTTGTAATGGCAGAACTTATGGGCTGTGAGGGGGTTCTCGCTCTGTTAAAGGAGATATACGAAACCCTCCAGGAATACGAACAGCAGACAGACGCCATGATCAATGCCGAGCTGGAGGTGCTCCAGCAGTCGCTTCTGGCAAGAAATGATCTGATAACAAAGCTCGAGGCGCTGAAGCAGGAGCTTGACAGCATAGTCGAACTGGAAATGCCAGAGGAACGGCAGCTGCTGCAAACGCTTATCCACGGCAGCTATGTGAACGCTCCGCTGGACGAACAGCACAAGGAGATACAGCTCATGCAGCGGAATATCACCGTTATCAAGCAGCGTATCGTCGACAAGGATAAGGTCATCTCCGGTCAGTTCAAGAATCAGCATATCGATTCCCGAAAGGAACTGGAGCAGCTTAAAATGACGCGCCAGAAGATAGGCTATTACAGCAGCGCGGTCGTTAATCGCGCAACAGGTCAATCGCTTAATAAGAACCTATAAGCATAGGGGCTGCCGTTTCCGGCAGTCCCTTTTGCGTGTGATGCTCTCCCAAATATTACTGTTAAACATTGTGCAAAATCGCTAAATTGCTTAATTCTATTTATCAATGCTTGCAAAATTCACAAAAATACTGTATAATTGTACTAGGTATATTGCGATTTCACACAGAAGGGTGATCACAGATGAATGTATACATGGCACGTCAACCGATATTTGATACCGAGAACCACGTTTTCGGCTACGAGCTGCTGTACCGCAGCAATGGCAGTCAGAATCAGTACAACGGGCTGGACGGCGACGCTTCCACAGCGGACGTTATCACGAACGCGTTTTTTGGTCTGGATATAAGGGACATCATCGGAAACGGCAAGGCATTCATCAACTTCACTGCGAATCTGCTCAAGCGCGGAGTTCCCAAGATGATATCCCCGGACCTCGTTGTGGTCGAGGTGCTGGAAAATCTGATGATGGACGACAAGCTGCTCGGCGCCTGCCAGGAGCTGAAGGAACGCGGATATACCCTCGCACTGGACGATTTTGAGTACGACAACAGCTACAGCCAGCTCTTTGAACTGGGCGACATTGTAAAGATAGATTTCCGCACCCCGCAGAAGTCCATCGAGGAAACTGCGTACATCTGCCGCTATTCCAACAAGGTCATGCTGGCTGAGAAGATAGAAACCCGCGAGGAGTTTGAATGGGCAAAAAAGCTTGGCTGTAGTTTCATGCAGGGATATTTCTTCGCAAAGCCTACGATAATGTCGAAAAACAGCCTGACTCCGCTGCCGGTGAATTTCATGCGCGTAATGCAGCTCATTTCCCAGCCGGAGCCGGAGTTCAGCGATATCGTGGACGTTATCTCCTGCGATACCGCGATGTGTCAGCGGCTGCTGCGGCTCATCAATTCCGTATACTTCGGGGTCAGGAACCGCGTCAGCTCCATCGGGCAGGCGCTCGTTATCCTGGGTCTGGATTACCTCCGCGAGTGGATCTACCTCATGGGAATGCAGCGCATAACCCGCAGCGACAACGTTGAGATAATGCGTATCTCCTGCCTGCTGGCTAAGTTCTGCAAGCAGCTCGCGCTGATGATACCGGAGGCGGAGAACGATTCAGATTCGTTCTACCTCATGGGATTGCTGTCGATGGTTACATACGGCGGAGAAAGGGCGCTGGCGCAGGCTCTGGATGAGTTCCCGCTCACTCAGGAGATAAAGGACGGGCTAATGGGCAAGGGCGGCGTCTACAGCGACGTTTTCGACCTTGCATACAGCTATGAAAAGGGCGACTGGGCGACAGTCGATAAATATGTTGAAAAATATCATCTGGACAGCTCAAGGGTTTCAGAGGCGTTCGTAAAGTGCGTCAAGGAATCCGAGCGTATCAGAATGATGTGATCCGGGGGATCTGAATGGATTTTTTTCTTGATGGTATAGATACCTGCTTGTGGGACTACCTGCGGCAGACTGAAAAGAAGATCGTGCTTTACGGCATGGGGGACGGCGCGGAGAAAATAAAGTCCGTGCTGGACGAGATTGGCGCGCCGGTGGCGGATATCATGGCGAGCGATGAGTTCGTCAGGGGGCACAGCTTCCTGGGATACCGCGTGAAGAAGCTCTCCGAAATAGAGGAGCTTTACGGCGATGATTTCCTGATCCTCGTCTGCTTTGGCAGCCAGCTCCCGGAGGTCATGGAGCACATCTACGGCATTGCCGGAAAGCATGAGCTTTACGCTCCCAATGTGCCTGTTACAGGCGGCGGGCTGTTTACCCTGGACTACGCGCGGGAGCACCGGGCGGAGCTGGTGAAGGTATACGGCATGCTTGCCGACGAGCAGTCAAGGCGGGTTTTTGAGAATGTGATACGCTATAAGCTAAGCGGGCGCATAGACCTGCTCCGGGAGTGCGAATCCCCGGAGGATGAGATGTACGACCTGCTGCGTATAGGCGCGGAGGAAACCTACGTCGACCTCGGCGCATACAACGGCGACACCATCGTGAAGTTCCTGAATGAAACGGGAATGCACTTCCGCAAGATATACGCGATGGAGCCGGATCACCGCAATTACATCAAGCTGAAACGGCGGCTGTACATGATAGGCTCCGGGCTGCTGGAGGCGTACAACTGCGGCGCGTGGGACACTGAA
>CAKSHG010000061.1 GCA_934456315.1 uncultured Oscillospiraceae bacterium
AGAGAGCTCACAACAGCTATCAAGAGAGCAAGACAGATCGCTCTCATTCCTTACACCGCTGAGTAATTTCAGCAAACCACCAGCCGTATTCGGCTGACAAGATTTCATCATTTTTCAGTAACGCAATGATCCCCCCGGAGTTCTCCGAGGGGATTTTTGTTTGAGGGGCACAAAAAGCGGGGCTGTTTTAAACAGCCCCGCACATTATTATGCGTAAGTACTTAACATAGCGCCGATGTTGTATGTGTAGCTCGGAGTTACCGTGTTCGAATAGGAGAACAGACCTCCGGAACTTCCCTGCAAACGCTTGATCTGATCAGCCTTCCGAGCTGCCTTGGAGGCGAAGCCGCCTCTGCCGAACGTGGATTTGAACTCGTATGCCTTGATGTCTTTGAGCTTATCCTTGTCGAATGTGAGCTTATTGTCGTCGCCGAGGGTTATCCCCGCGCGCTTGAGCGCACTGCTGTACACCTTTGCGGTGTTCACCATGATAACGCCCTTTTGCAGGACCGACTGATTATCGGATTCGCCCAGAGCGCCCACCATGTCGTTGTAGTCGTCTACAAAGCTCTGTATCTTCTTCGCTGCGACTTCGGTATCAACTTCATCGTTGAATCCGATACCGTTTGCGTAGTCAGCAAGGGCATTCGCCGAAACCGACGCGCTGTTCGCCGCGGATCTCACGGTAACGGTCTTGTCAGCCTTTTCGGTATCCTCGCTGTCCGGGAATATGGAGCTGTACAGCTTCTTGTACTGCGCCTTGAAGTAGTCGTTCTTGCCTTTCAGGATATTGTCCATCGCGTCGTTTACCGACGTGGTGTTCTTCCCTGCTGAGAAGGAGCTCTTTGAAAACAGGCTGCCAGTGCTTACGCCAGTCTTAGCCGACGCCTGCGCCATCTTAAGCTGAACCATCGCCATACTGCCTACTGTTGCCATAAAAACACCTCCAGTAATTTATCAGACCTCCGTCAGGAAACCTTTCTCACGATCGCGATAGGCGTCTGCTGTGAGCACTGGTCAAGGGGATTGTCCTTGAACGCCTGTATCGGGAATTCGTCCGGCATGTCCTTGCGGGGCTTGCCGAGGACGTTTGCGCCGATATCGTTCGCGTCAATGATAACAACGTCGATCCCGAGGTACTTCGTAAGTCTTTCAGCCACCTCGTCGGGCTTATCCGGAGCCATCTTCGCGTAGTGATTATAGGGTGGCAGCGTGTATTCGCACGGACCGTCGATAGCACGCGCCTTCATTCCGCAGATGTTGTAGAACACGCCGTGCTTGCCGAACAGCTTGCCGATAGCAGCGCAGAACGCCGCCCACAGTACCTTGACCCTGCCGACCTCGCGAATGCAGAGCTCCATGGTTTCCGGCATTCCAAGACCGATGCCATAGTTCGTCTTGACAACGAAGTGCGACAGCAGCTTTGCGAGCCTGGATACCTTTATCTCCTCGATCGGAAACGCGCGTCCCTGTGAGATCGCGACGATCTTCTCCGACATGATTATGGTGTCGCCGGGCTGGATATACTCCCTGACGTATTTGTCGAGAACGTCCTCCAGCACGTCGTCCTTGGTTATAACGTGAGTCTTTACGGGATATCTTGCGTACCTGCCGTAATCTGTGTCTATCTCAAGATTCTTGCCCTCGTTGGGCTGAAAAGGCATTTCCATTTCGTTTTCCCCTGTTTCCCCGGATATTACAGGCTGTTATCAGCCTACTCCGTATACCTTTCTGTATTCTTTCATCTTCTCAACGTACTCCTTGCCCGGGATAACGTCGTTCTCGAGCGCGTCGATGATATCGTTGATGGTGACGATGGAGTAAACCTTGACGCCGAACTCGTCGTAAACCTCCTGAACGGCGGACTTATCGGAGGTAAGTCCCTTTTCCATGCGGTCAACGGTGATGATCATACCCTCGATGTCGATCTTGGCAGCGCCCTGGAGCTTCGGAAGGACCTCGCGCAGAGCCTTTCCGGAGGTCATAACGTCCTCGATGATAACAACCTTCTCGCCGTCCTCGAGCGTCTTTCCTACGAACATTCCGCCCTCGCCGTGATCCTTGATTTCCTTGCGGTCGAAGCAGTAGTTCACGTCAACGCCGAACTTGTTGTAGAGGGCCGTGCAGGCGGAAACGGAAAGCGGGATACCCTTATAAGCCGGACCGAAAAGGGTCTGGGGCTTCAGACCGTTCTCCATAATGCACTCTGCGTAGAATTCGCCGAGCTTTGCGAGCTGAGCGCCGGTCTTGTAGTTGCCGGCGTTGATGAAGTAGGGAGCAAGTCTGCCGCTCTTGAGCGTGAACTCGCCGAACTTGAGAACGCCGCTGTCTACCATGAACTTGATGAAGCTTTCTTTGTATGTCATCTATTTTTTCCTCCAATGCCCTTGGGCATAATATTTCATTGTTTATATTATATCACACTATATTTATAATTGCAAGGGTCTGGGCAAATTTTTCCGTCCGGGGCGGATTAATCCACGGGTGTAGAAAAAGTTCCAAAAAATCCGTGGGATTATTGTGCAAATACAACATACGTTGTGCATAAAGGCGCATTTTTATCCCGATGAAGCGACAGCGTGTAACAGGTTTTACGTTTTCAACATGTGCATTTTGGTAAAAATCGAGTGGTTTTTCCCTTGACATTTTCGTTATTATGTTGTAAAATAAGTATGGGCTTTTCTGCACGGGACACCGGCAGAAGCAGCTTACGTTTTTAATATCTATTGTATAGATGTATGATAGACGTAGTGGCGGTCTAATATATAATAAAAGGAACCCGTTACCTATGCGGCTCCGCAGCTCCGGGGGGAACTGCGGCGGTCAGTCTGCCATGATTTTTCAGTGCCACGGTACGCACTGTTTCAAAAGATTAACGCAGCATAGCACTGCGATGAAAACCGTCCGCACGGGCGGCAGTTTCATTCCAACAATTGTATATTATTCCCGCCGATCATTAAGAAGGAGGGAAACGAAAGATGGACCCGATAATAGCGATAATCATCGCAGTTGCGGCATTCATCGTCGGCGCAGCCGGAGCAGGCTTCATCTGCTTCAAAATGGGCATAAAGCACCGCATCAAAACAGCGGAAGCCCAGTTTGAATCCGCAGAGAAAGAATCGGCGCGCATTATCGAAGAAGCAAACGAAAAAGCCGAAGACCGCAAAAAGGCAGCTCTCGTCGAAGCCAAGGACGAGATCTACAAGATGCGTTCCGACGCCGAAAAGGAGATCAACCGCTTAAAGGGCGAAACAGACCGCGAGCTGAAAGAACGCCGCGGAGAGCTGTCCCGTTCAGAGCGCAGACTCCAGCAGAAAGAGGAAAACCTCGACAAAAAGACCGACAAAATGGAGCGCTACGAAGAACAGCTCCACCAGAAGCACAAGAAAGCGGACGAGAAGATAGCCGAGGCTGAACAGCTCAAGGCTGAACAGGTAGAAACCCTCGAACGCATTTCCGGATTCACCACCGACCAGGCGAAGGAGCACCTGCTGTCCCTGTTAGACAGCGAGCTGACCCACGAAAAGGCTGTAAAGATCACCGCCTACGAGCAGAAGCTCAAGGACGAGGAGGACGAGATCGCGAGAAAGCACATTTCCCTTGCGATATCAAGACTTGCAGCGGATACCGTTTCTGAATCCGCAGTTTCCGTAGTCGCAATTCCGAACGACGAGATGAAGGGCAGAATAATCGGCAGAGAGGGCCGCAATATCCGCGCACTTGAAACCCTCACCGGCGTCGACCTCATCATCGACGACACCCCCGAGGCGATCACCCTGTCGAGCTTCGACCAGGTTCGCCGCGAGATCGCGCGTATCTCCCTTGAAAGACTCATTCAGGACGGTCGTATCCACCCGGCACGCATCGAGGAAACCGTCGAGAAGGCGCGCAAGGAAGTCGAGCAGCGTATCCGCCAGGAGGGCGAACGCGCAGTCATGGAAACCAACGTCAATGGTCTTAACCATGAGCTGGTGCGCCTGATAGGCAGACTGAAGTACAGAACCTCCTACCGCCAGAACGTTCTCAACCACTCCATCGAGGTCGCACACCTCGCAGGTATCATGGCGAGCGAGCTTGGCGTTGACGCAGCGCTTGCAAGACGCGCAGGTCTGCTCCACGATATCGGTAAGGCTCTTGACCACGAGATCGAGGGTTCGCATGTACAGATAGGCGTTGACGTATGCCGCAAGTACAAGGAAAGCCCCGAGGTTATCCACGCTATCGAGGCTCACCACGGCGACGTTGAATGCCGCACGGTCATTGCCGCTCTTGTTCAGGCTGCCGACGCGATAAGCGCAGCACGTCCCGCCGCAAGAAGCGAGAACTACGAGAACTACATAAAGCGCCTTGAAAAGCTCGAGGAGATCTGCTGCTCCTACAACGGAGTTGAGAAGTCCTACGCTATCCAGGCAGGTCGTGAGGTTCGTATCATGATCAAGCCCGAGGCTATCACGGACGACGGCATGAAGGTGCTGGCGCGCGACATAGCAAAGCGCATCGAAAACGAGATGGAGTACCCTGGTCAGATAAAGATCAATCTTATCCGGGAAAGCCGCGCAGTAGATTACGCAAAATAAAATCCGGCGCTCCCTGCAACACAGCTGCGGGAGCGCATTTTTTATCCAAGATGTAAAAGGGAGTATACCAATGATACTGTTTGACGCCAACAAATGCGTTTCCTGCAATTCCTGTATCCGCGCCTGTCCGACCCCCGAAGCCAACAAGGCGGTGCAGACCGAGGACGGAAGGACCGTCTACAACATCGACCCCGAAAAGTGCATTCGCTGCGGCGCATGCGTGAAAGAGTGCTCCCACGGTGCGCGTACATACGAGGACGACACCTCCGGTTTCTGGAACGATATCAAAAGCGGGAAGCAGGTCGCGCTTCTGGTCGACCCGTCTATCAAGGTGGCGTTCGACGGCTGCTGGCGCAATGTCCTGGAGTTCCTGAAAAGGAACGGCGTCAGGGATATCTACGATGTTTCGTTCGGCGCGGATATATGCACCTGGGCGCATGTCCGGTATCTCCAGAAGAATCCCGGGAAAAAGCTCATTTCACAGCCCTGCCCGGCTATCGTGAACTACATACTCAAATATTGCAGGGACGCCCTGCCTGATCTCTCCCCGGTACAGTCGCCGACGCTCTGCGCGGCAATATACCTCCGGAAGTACCTAGGCGTGAACGCAAAACTCGCTGCCCTGACCCCCTGCATCGCAAAGCAGGACGAATTCCGCATGACCGGCGTTGTGGATTACAACGTCACATTCGAGCACCTCGGGCAGCTGCTTGAGGAGAAGGGCTTCCACCTTGCCGACCAGAAAGGGAAACGCTCCGCATTCGAGTTCAGCGGTCCCCAGGGCATCATGGGAGCCATCTATCCCAGACCGGGAGGACTGAAAACCTGCCTGGAGCTGGAAGCTCCCTCGCTGAACGTAATCTCCTCCGAGGGAACCGGGCATATCTACCAGGAGCTTGCACAGTATCCCAGCGTCGGTGCGCGCGACCTCCCGGACGTGTTTGACGTGCTTTCCTGCGGACGCGGCTGCGGAAGCGGTCCCGCAATCGGAACTCCGCTTTCAGTCTACAGAATGAGCGGTATCCTCAACGGTATCGAAAAGTACAACCGCAACAACCGCGTAAAACTGGACAGAAAGGGCAGGGACAAACAGTTCCTTGCATTCGACAAGGAGCTTGACTCCGCTGACTTCCTGCGAAGCTACACCGCACACAACATAGAATCGCATTCCTACTCCGATGAGCAGATAGACGAGGTATTGCACAAACTAGGCAAACACACCGAAACCGAAATGAACTACAACTGCCACGCCTGCGGGTTCCGGACCTGCCGCGAGCTTGCAAAGGCAGTTCTTGACGGCACCAGCCTGCCCAGCTCCTGCGCGCAGTTCACACTGCACGAAGCCGCACGCCGCCGCGAGCAGATAGAGCAGACCAACGCCAGCATAAGCGGGATAACCGCGCAGCTAAGCGAAGTTGTATCCCGCCTGACGGACAGCATTTCCGGCGTCACCGGGGCGACTGCGGGTATAACCGAGCTGAACGGTCAGAACAGCCAGCAGGCTGCTGCTCTCGGCGATGTTGTCAGGGAGCTCCACACCCTCACGGACAACATTATCGGCTCAATGGCTGCTATAGACGAAAGCGTCACCGGGTTCTCCAAAATGACCCGCAGCATCAGCGACATTGCCCGCCAGATAAACATACTTGCAATAAACGCCAGCATTGAAGCCGCCCGCGCCGGGGAATACGGCAAGGGATTCTCGGTCGTCGCCGAGGAGGTTCGCTCGCTTGCGGAGCATTCGCAGAGTGCCGTGACCGAGGCAGAAGCGTCAAATAAGCTGGTTTTCAGCAATATCAGCGAAGTAAACGGAATAGTTTCCACGATAAACGAAAGAATGTCGGATATCCTGACAATGATGAACGGCATGCAGAGCAACATCGCCGCGACCCTCGAGAAGGGGAGCGCGATAAGCACGGAAATGACCGGTGTATCCGAGATAACGTCCACCGTTGACAGCCTTGTGACCCAGGCGGAGAATGTCCTCCGTTCCACTGACTGACAGGAGTTTCAATGTCGAATCCCACTGACCTCCGGGTAATAAAGACCCGCCAGACTATCCGCAGCGCGCTCATCTCCCTGCTGTCCGAAAAGGAGCTTTCGGATATCACGATTTCAGAGCTTTCCGCCCGTGCGCAGGTCAACCGAAAGACCTTCTACCGACACTACCGCTCAATTTCCGATGTTATCACCGAATTCGAAAACGAACTGCTGTCGGATTTCTCGGATATTCTCAAGACCAGCAATACGAGCATTTTCAACATCGGCTCGGTGCTTGGCGAAATAAGCGCGCTCATCAGCAGCAAGCAGGAATACTTCGTCAGGCTGCTGAAACTGAACCCCGAGCTTTTCAGCAGCGGACGCGTTAAGGCAATGCTGCGCCGCGCAATAGAGATCGCCCTGCGCGATATCTGCGTGATGAACGACGAGCAGACGCTGCACGCGCTGTCCGAATTCACGGTAAGCGGAGTGCTTTCGCTGTATGCAGCGTGGTTTGACAGCGGCTGCACCGGCTCGCTGGACGCCATCACAGACATTGCCCGGCGAATGACCACGGACGGGCTGCGCGGATTCGTCCCCGCAGAAAAGCTGCACGAAATACTGAAATAAAGGAGCATACCGGTGCGATTTGCAGTTTTATCCGATATACACTCGAATTATGCAGCTCTCCGGGCGGTAATTGCCGACGCGGAAAGCCGTCAGCCGGACTACTGGCTGTTCCTGGGCGACTACGTCACCGACTGCCCGTATCCCCACCGCACGGTGGAATTCCTGCGGGATTTCGCGGAAACACATCGCTGCCTGATGATTCGCGGCAACCGCGAGGACTACATGATAAATCAACGGAAGTCCCCGCAGCCCTGGGAATACGGTTCAAAGACCGGAGCGCTGCGCTATTGCTTCGAGGATCTCACCGACAGCGACCTTGCTTGGCTGGGAAGAATGCCGTTCACGCTGCGCCCGGAGATACCCGGCTGCGAGCCGTTCATAATGTGCCACGGCGCTCCGGATAGTATCAATTATCTGTTCCACACCAACACCCGAGAAGCGGAAATCATGATATCCCGGCTGGGGGAATACAGCTGCCGGCTCATGCTCTGCGGTCACTCACACATTCCGTATATTTTCCGGAGAGATGGCCGAATGCTGGTGAACCCGGGCGCACTGGGAATGCCCGTGAACGAGCAGACAAGAGCGCAGTACGCGTTTCTTACCTACGATGGGGACTGGCACCCGGAGATAGTTTCAGCAGACTATGATGTTGAACGCACCGCCGCAGAATTTGCCGAATCCGGACTGTTGGAAAAAAGCGGTGTGTGGGGCAGGGGGCTTCTCGGCACGATACGCACCGGAGTGAATTATACTGTTCTTGCAGTGCGGTTGGTGGAAAAGTACTCGCAGGAAACCGGGCTGCCAGTTACGGACGAATCCCTGTGGGAACGCGCCGCGAGAGAACTGGTAATCCCGGGTTGATTAAGTTATAATTTACGCAGCTAGTGTTCGTCTTACTGCGTAAATTATAGTTTACAAACCACAAAAATAGAAAAGCAGGGCGGATTCTCTCCGTCCTGCTTATTTTTTATCCAACCCTGAACTCAGTCTGCCATAATGGTGCAGAGCTTGTTAGTGAACTCCACCGGATCCTCGATGGGCATGCCCTCGATGAGCAGCGCCTGCGAATACAGAATATCAGCGTACTCCGCAACCGTATCCTTCTTATCCTCTGCATAGAGCTTCTTCAGCTTCTCGAATATCGGGTGAGATGCATTTATCTCAAGTATCTTCGCAGCCTTTGCGGTGTGAGCCTGCTCGTCAGGCATTGCGGAAAGCACCTTTTCCATCTCAACTGACAGCGCGCCCTCGCTGGTTACGCATACCGGGTGCGTCTTTAAGCGCTGCGACAGCTTTACAGCCTTGACCTTACCGCCAAGCTTCTCGGTCATGAAGTCGAACAGAGCCTTGTTGTCCTCTTCTGCCTTCTTGATCTCTTCCTTTTCTGCCTCGGTTTCAAGACCAAGATCGTCAGCAGATACGGACTTGAACTCCTTGCCGTTGTAGTCGTGCATCATCTGCATTGTGAATTCGTCTACATGGTCGGTGAAGTAAAGTATCTCATATCCCTTGTCGCGAACCATTTCGGTCTGCGGAAGCGCCTCGATACGCGCAATGCTGCTGCCGCTCGCGAAGTAGATGTACTTCTGGTCCTCCTTCATTCTGGAAACATACTCTTCCAGAGTGGTGTAATCCTTGCTGAAACTGCTCTTGAACATCAGCAGGTCCTGGAGATTCTCCTTATTTGCCCCGAAGCTCTCATAAATGCCGTACTTGAGCTGTGTACCGAATGCGTCAAAGAACTTGCCGTACTTCTCACGGTCGTTCTTCTGGAGCTTTTTCAGTTCGTTCCTGATGGACTTTTCAAGGCTCTTTGCAATGAGCTTCAGCTGACGGTCGTGCTGGAGCATCTCACGGGAGATGTTCAGCGACAGATCCTCGCTGTCCACAAGACCTCTTACGAAGCTGAAATAGTCAGGGAGCAGGTCAGCGCACTTCTCCATTATCATAACGCCGTTGGAATAGAGCTGAAGCCCCTTTTCAAAGTTCTTGGAATAGTAGTCGAACGGAGCCTTGGACGGGATATACAGCAGCGCTGTATAGGTCGCAGTACCCTCGGTGCTGGTGTGGATATGCGCAAGCGGAGCCTCGTAATCGTAGAACTTATCCTTGTAGAACTGATCGTAGTCCTCGTCCTTCAGCTCGCTCTTGGATTTCTTCCAGATAGGCGTCATGCTGTTGAGGGTTTCAGTGACGATCTCCTTTTCGTACTCGTCCTTGCTGCCCTCCTTGAGTTTTTCATGCTCAACGTCCATCTTGATGGGGTAGCGGATATAGTCGGAGTACTTGCGTACAAGCTGCTTTATCTTGTACGGGGTGAGGAACTCGTCATAGTTCTCCTCCTCGGCGTTGTCCTTGATATCAAGGATTATCTGTGTGCCGTGGCCGTCCTTCTGCGCCTCGGAAATGGTGTAGCCGTCAACGCCCTCGCTCTCCCACATGTATGCGGTATCTGCGCCGTATGCCCTGGAGATCACGGTGACTTTCTTAGCAACCATGAATGCGGAATAGAATCCAACGCCGAACTGACCGATTATGTTGACGTCCTCGGTCTTTTCGTTCTCGTTCTTGAATGCCAGCGATCCGGACTTCGCAATGGTACCGAGGTTGTTCTCCAGCTCGTCCCTGGTCATGCCGATACCGTTATCGGTGATTATCAGCTTTCTGTCGTCCTTGTTAGCCTCGATGGTTATAGCCATGTCGGAACGTGTGATACCGGTGTTCTCGCTCATGGACTTGAAATAGAGCTTGTCCATGGCGTCGCTCGCGTTGGATATCAGCTCACGCAGGAATATCTCCTTGTGAGTGTAGATGGAGTTGATCATCATCTCAAGCAGGCGCTTGGATTCCGCTTTAAATTCTTTTGTTTCTGCCATTGTAAACATCTCCTTATATTTCTCGGTGTAAGCCGTTTTTTACTGTTTAGCACTCTATCACCCCGAGTGCTAAATCTATTATACACCTTTTTCAGAAATAGTCAAGGGGTAATTCACAGATTTTTGAAAAGTTGTGGCGAATTTTTTCAATGCTCAATAATAGCCAGGGAAGTTCATATTCTTGTACAAAATAGCCATAATTCCATCTTAAAATTTGTGCTGAATGAGGGTTGCAAAATACCTGCGGAAATGCTATAATTATATCGTAAATGAATTACGCAAGACAGTATTGTAAGCTAATTGGCTACCATACTTCTTAATATATTTTCCCCAATTATTTCAGCCGAGTAAAAGCGCTTTTCCCCAAGCGTTCGGCTAATT
>CAKSHG010000062.1 GCA_934456315.1 uncultured Oscillospiraceae bacterium
ATATTGCCGAGGTTAGCGCTGACAGGCATCAGGATATTCGCGAACTTGTTCGCATTGTCTGCGGAAACGCGGAGCTGATCGTTGAGCTTGCGAAAGCCCTCGATGTTCTTCTCCTCGTGATTGAATACCTTGACTACCTTCTGACCCTCCATCATTTCCTCAATGTAGCCGTTGACGATACCCAGGTCCTTCTGCTGCGCGCCGAAGTACTTTGAGGACTTGCCGCCTATCTTTCCCGCAGCGAGCATCATTACGACCACCATCGCAACCGTGAGGACAGTCAGCGGAATGCTAAGCACGATCATGCTGACGAAAGTGATGACCAGCGTCACAAATGAGTTCACCATCTGCGGGATACTCTGGCTGATAAGCTGACGCAGCGTATCTACGTCGTTGGTGTAGATGGACATGATGTCGCCGTGGGCGTTGGTGTCGAAGTACTTTATCGGGAGGGATTCCATGTGCGTGAAGATGTCGTTCCTAAGGTCGCGCATGGTACCCTGTGTGATGTAGATCATCAGTCTGTTATAGGTGAACGAGCTTATAATGCCCACCGAGTATATCAGTGCGATACGCACCAGCGCGCCGAAAAGCGGAGCAAAATCCGCTGTGCCGCCCGCATTCACGGTGTTCAGCATCGGCGTGATGTAGTCGTCGATAAGGCTCTGCATGAACAGCATTCCGACCAGAGTCGATATCGCCGTGATGAGAATGCACACCAGAACCAGGATAAAGCGGAATTTATAGCGCTTCATCATGTAGCCGAGTACTCTGCCCAGCACTTTGAAATCCATGTTCTTGCGATTTAAGTCAGCAGGCTGACGTCTGTTTCCCATTGCCATGTGTTGTTTCCGCCTCCTTATTCATTTGGTTTGTCGAAATCGCCGCCGGACTGGGTCTGGAGCGTATAGATCTCGTGGTAAATGTCGTTGGTCTTGAGCAGCTCGTCATGTGGAGCAAAGCCGCAGATACCGCCGTCGTCCATTACGATTATGCGGTCCGCGTCCTTTACGCTGGAGATACGCTGCGCGATTATCAGCTTGGTAGTGCCGGGGATCTTCTCGGCGAATGCCTGGCGTATCTTCGCGTCGGTCGCAGTGTCGACCGCGCTGGTGGAGTCGTCCAGTATGAGTATCTTCGGGCTCTTGAGAAGCGCTCTTGCGATACACAGGCGCTGCTTCTGTCCGCCGGATACGTTGGAGCCGCCCTGCTCTATCATCGTGTTGTACCGGTCGGGCATTCTCTCGATGAACTCGTCCGCGCAGGCAAGTCTGCACGCTTCCTCGCACTCCTCCTCGGTGGCGTTCTCGTTGCCCCAGCGGAGGTTGTCGAGTATCGTTCCGGAGAACAGCACGTTCTTCTGGAGAACTACTGCGACCTTGTCGCGGAGCAGTTCCAGGTCGTACTTGCGGACGTCAACGCCGCCTACGCGCACAGAGCCGCTGTCGACATCGTACAGACGGCTGATAAGGCTGGCGAACGTGGATTTGCCGCAGCCCGTGCCGCCGATGATACCGATGGTTTCACCGGAGTGAATGTGCAGGTCGATGTCGGTGAGTATCTCCTCGCCGCCCTCCATGTCGGTTTTCTTCGTGGTGAGCTGGTCGGACTTGTGCTTGTATGTGAAGTTCACATGGTCGAAGTCGATGGAGCCGTCAGTGATCTCGGTAACGGGGGAATCCGGATTCGTGATGTCGGACTTCTCGCTAAGGACCTCGCAGATACGGCGTGTGCTGGCAACGGACATCGTTAACATTACGAAGATCATCGAGAGCATCATCAGGGACATCAGCGCGCTCATGACATAGCTGAACAACGATGTCAGCTCGCCGGTGGTGAGCGTGCCGCCAACGATGAACTGTGCGCCGAACCAGGATATCAGCAGAATGCAGGCGTAGATGACGAACATCATCACGGGGTTGTTCCAGGATATGATCTTCTCCGCCTTGATAAACATCTTGTAGAGCGCTCCGGAAGCGGAAACGAACTTCTGGTTTTCGTGTTCCTCACGGACGAAGCCCTTTACCACACGGATACCGGAAATGTTCTCCTGAACGCTGGCGTTGAGGTCGTCGTACTTTGGGAATACCTTGTCGAACACCTTGGTCGCGTTGGTCACGATAAGCGCAAGCACCGTACCGAGGACCACCATCGCGCCGAGGAATATCAGGCTGATCCTGACATTGATGATAACGCACATAACAATGCTGCTTATCAGCATGATGGGCGCCCTTACCGCGATGCGGATTATCATCTGGAACGCGTTCTGAAGGTTGGTGACGTCGGTCGTCATACGGGTAACAAGTCCGGCGGTGCTGAACTTGTCTATGTTCGAGAAAGAGAACTGCTGGATATTGTTGAACATCGCGTCGCGGAGATTGCACGCGAATCCGGCGGAAGCGTTAGCCGCGAACTTTCCGGCGAGCACGCCGAACGCCAGGCTCATGAACGCCATGATTACCATCACGACGCTGTATATTATTACCTTGGAAAGGTCGCCTGCGTTGATTCCGCTGTCGATTATCTTAGCTGTGACGAACGGGATAAGTACCTCCATCACAACTTCCAGCACTGTAAACAGGGGGGTGAGCAGCGTGGACTTTTTATATTGCTTGATCTGCGCTGCAAGTGTTTTTATCATGCTTTTTCCTCCTTATGTTGTTCTTGTCATGCCATTCGCATTGATTAGTTGCCTTATTATTATAGTACATATTTTTTTTAAAGTAAACCCGCTATTCTGACATATTTTTGCTCAACTGTATAGTCGTTTTCAGTTAAATTAACCATGGTAATTTGTTTGCAAAACTCTAACCGCATTGGAATGCGGAAATTCGCATTCCAATGCGGTTTGCGGGCACTCACCATTTCATGTGGTTTTCACAATTAAGGGTATTGCAAAAATGAAAATTGTGTGATATAATCATGATACAGATGTTTTTACAAAACGGTTAGATACTTATAACTTATAGGGAGGTAAAAACGAAAGTATATGAATTCGGCGATGAAACTGATCCGGGGATAATGCTGCTTCCGAGGACCTGCTGCTACTGGAAAACGAATTTCGGCGAGGTGATACCGCTGCTTCGGGAAAAGTTCCGTGTATGCGCAGTATCCTACGATGGCTTCGACGAAACTGAAAACACCACATTCCCCACCATGCTTGAGGAGGTCGCGAAAATCGAGGACTACATTCTGGAAAAGCACGGAGGGCACGTCTGCGCGGTATACGGCTGTTCGCTGGGAGGGTCGTTCGTGGGGCTGCTGGCAGCGCGGGAGCGCATCACGATGGATCACGGCATTCTTGGCAGCTCCGACCTCGACCAGGCGGGGAAATTCAAGACCGGGCTGCTTGTAAAGATAGGCGTTCCGCTGCTCTACCCGATGATACACGACGGCGAATTCAAGAAGGGATTCATGAAGAAGCGGGCGGAAAAATCCATGCAGGAAAACGGAGAATACGGCAGAAAATTCATGGGAATGATGAAGGGACCGTACGGAAACGGCATGCCGTTCGTTTCCAGGGAAAGCGTCGCGAACCAATTCGGCTCGGACATGATAACTCCCCTGCCGGATAACATCGCCCCGAAGCACGGCGATATCCACATCTTCTACGCGCTGAAAATGGGCGGGAAGTACCGCGCGCGGTACCTCCTGCATTTCGCGCACCCCGTTATCCACGAGCACGATCTCCGGCACGAGGAGCTTCTGGCGTGCTACCCCGAGAAATGGGTCAGCGAGGTGGAAAGGATCTGCGGAGTTAAATAGCAGCAAGCTCCGTGGTTGTAAGTGCGAAAAAACTATAATTTAGCGTTGCAGGGACTCCCCAATTAGTGCTGTAAATTGCAACAGGTCTGCTCTACTAAATTATAGTTTCTCAACCAACAAAACTTTTTCGACAGAATGAAGCACGGAGCTTTTGCTCCGTGCTTCTTTTCTTATTTACCTGTAAAGTCCGACTACCGAACGCAGGATTGCCGATGAATCCATTGCATTCACGAATCCGTCGCCGTTGAAATCGCAGGTATCATCAATCTCCATGGTACCGACTACCATCTTGAGTATCGCGGAGGCGTCGCGTGCGTCAATCGTGGTACTGTTATCAGCGTCGCCAGGGAGCATAGTCCTGGTGTCGTACATCAGGACATAATCGCCGCCTACCGTAGGCACAACCTGCGCAACACCGGTGCTTGCGACTATCTTCGAGGTGTCTGCGAAATCCAGCTGCTGCGACACGTCGTTGTACCTGAACAGGTTTGCAAAGCGGTTGTTCACCTTCTTACCGGTCTTGACGTAAAGCACTGCGCCTACCTTATTTTCACCGTAGGTGTGAATACGCGTTATCTCACTCTCGCCTGCGCTGTCGATCAGCACTGACGGAATGTAAACGTCCTTGTTCTTCAGTCCGACGCTCACGCTCGCCACTGTCTTTTTCAGCGCGCCTGTGTCGATGACCCAGCTTATCATGTCGTCAACGACGAACTCGAGGGTGATCTTCTTCTTCATCGCTGTATTGATGATATCCGCCGGAACAGAGGTGTTGCCGTTCAGGTATATCTTCACGCGGGAGTTCTTCGCCGCTGCGGCTATTTTCTTCTGGAGCTGCGTCCAGCCCTTTACCGCGCTTCCATCCATGGTCGGTTCGGTGACTGTGCCGTCGGAATTTCCGGTGTCAGTCGGCGTTTCGTCGGTAGTGTCGTCAGTCTTGCCGCCTGTGGTGTCGTCCTTCTTGCCATCGTCGGTCTTGCCCGTATCGTCCTTTGAATCGTCCGTTGTGCTCGACCTTCTGCGTACAACTATATTGAACGCCGTCGTGCAGCCCTGGTAATACACGGTAAGCGTCTGCTGACCGAGTACCCAGCTGTCGAAGTCCTGGATCATGCTCTCGGTCATGTAAACAGTCTGCGGTGACTTGGTTTCGTCATCGTATGTTACCTTGATCATGCCTCCGGTGACATTGAGCTTTTCACCCATGTAATACGAGTACTTCGTAGGACGTCTGTAAATTTCGATGCTCTTGACGCCGTAATCCACGCCTATCGTATAGGAATATGTCTTGACAAGGCTGTTGTCCAGGCTGGGGTCGTTGGACTTCGCATAGGTGTACAGCTTGTAGGAAACTACTTCGTTATCAACGCGGTCGAGGGTTATCCTGGTGCCCTTCTTATAGAGGATACCCGGATAATCTGCGGTTATCGCCTTGTTGATGGAGTAGTAAATATCTGCGGTCGCCGTTGCGCATGACAGCGTCAGCGTCAGAGCCTTTTCGCTCGCGGTATCCAGCGTGCTCGGAACCGGAACAGCCGCCTTTTCCTTGGGCACCGAAATGGTATAGACGTAATCCTCGCTGATGTCGGAATCCTTCCAGCTGTCGCTCGGAGCCTGCGCATAGCAGCGCAGTGCAAACGTCTTGGTGGTGTTCGGTGCGACGGTCAGGTCAAACGGCCCGGTGTACTCGATGAATCCGCTCGCCTTGGTCGCGTTGGGGTCGAGCGTGTAGAATATCTTGGCGCCGGGGGTTTCGGTGTTCAGCGTTATGCTAAGCGAGCTTTCATACTTGCCGGGCTCCGGAGTAGCCTTGGGGACTGCGGTCTGCTTCTTCTGAATGACCACCTTGTACACAAATGTGGAAACATCGCTCTGCTTCATTCCGGGAGCGGTCGCTATCGCCTTTAT
This sequence comes from uncultured Oscillospiraceae bacterium, assembly GCA_934456315.1. Lineage (GTDB taxonomy): Bacteria > Bacillota > Clostridia > Oscillospirales > Ruminococcaceae > CAG-115. Next base: position 5,674 of record CAKSHG010000062.1, read on the forward strand.
GCAGTAGTACAGCGACTTTCCGGGGACGCCGGAAAGCGTGATAGGCTCAATGTACTTGGTACCGCCTGCCTCCGTCGGGTTGGCAAGCTTGGAAATGTCGCTGATGTTCTCAAAGGAATCGATGGTGTAGTAGATCGTCGCGCTGTTCACTGCGGACTCCAGCGTGATATTCTGCGGGGAATTGAATACGGTAGTTCCCTGCCCCTCGACCGTATCCGGAGGATACGCCCACGGCGCGGAAACCTTAGACGCTTCCTCAACGTAGATCTGCGCCTTTACAACGATCTTTTCAGCGTCCTCCTCCATGTAGTCGGGGAGCTTCACTCTGCCGTTTATAGTAACTGTCTGCGCCTTGCCTATCTTGGGGTTGTAGGGGTCGCCGGTTTCGGTCACCGCAGTGGTGAGGTCCCATGCTACCGTGCAGGACTCGGAGATAGTATTGTCAGTAGTGCCTACAACTGTTACAGTCGACGGAAGATAACTGCTTTCCATCTTTGTAACCGTTGTGCCGCTGGGTACGTTGGCTACCTTTCCGGGAGATATCACCTTGTAATCAGTGAGCTTTCCGGTCTTTTCAAAGGTGTAGACTATCGTAAAGTTACCATTGCCGGTATTTGAACCAGTCGCGCGTATGCCATTTACATATACATCAGGAGTGCGCATGAAGGCAAATGTAGGGCTTGCGGGAACCACCTCAACACTCATAGTGTACTTTGTGTTGTACTTTGCCAGCGCACTATTGGACTGACCAGGCTCAGACCATATTACCGAACCGAAACTTGATATCTGAAGCACCTCGTCATCATATGATGAATTGTCTTTGTCCAGTTCGGCAGTCGTGTCGAGTGCGGAACCGCCTACAGGAGTATCTACCTTGATATGAACCTCGGGAATATTTGTCGCGCTGGAGGATTTAACATAGATGGTGAACTTATCAACAAGACCCGGTGTGCTGTAGTTCTTCATCTCGTGATAGGCAACAACTCTGACATAATAATCTATCTTCTTATTTACTACACCCGACAGAAGTATGCCCACATTCGGATTATACAAATGAGATTTATCCTTGAACGTTTCAAATTGCTTGTTTACAACTTCGTCATAGTCAGTTCCGACATAATAATAGTAAGACACTCCGTCCTCGCCGGTAGGCTTTATCTTAACTGCAATTTCGCTGTTGTATGTTCCAGGAATGGTATCAAACGTTGGAACGATCGTTTCTGTTGCAGCAGCGACATGTATGCTCGCATAAACTTTATATTTAGTATCGGCGCTGATAGAATCCGCATGTACTTTATCGCGGTAAGACGTATCATAAGCGCTGTTGCCGCTGGGAATATTGCTTAATGAAACTGTTCCGACTATTCTGAAATCTATTGCCGAATTTATCATGGGGTCGTATTTCTGCGCGGAATCATAAGTAAAGCCGTCCTGTGTGGTCCAGACAATGGGAGCCTTATATGAAATTGCAGGATCCTGTGTCGTTATCGTAGCGTTCTGAGGAAGATAATCCGAAACGATTTTTGATACAGAAGTATGCGAAGGAATGCTGTGCCCGTTTTTTTCCAAAAAGAACACCTCGTCCTTTTTGCTCGAATCGTATCCGGTATCTGTCGCAGAGAACTGCGCCCCTTCAGTCTTGGGCTTGACTGTGGGATAATCTGAAAAGTCTATAAGTACGCAAATGAGCGAACCCTCGATCCACGGAGTTATAGTATACTCCGTTTCGCCTGTAATTGAAAGCTTATATGAGAAGTCGATTCCCTGGGAAGATGCATAGTTATTAGTACTGGGAGAATACTTTACAACAGCGTAATAAGTCTTATTGTAACCGAAATTGGAAGTATACGCCGTATCAGGTATTTTATAGGAACCATTTGAATCCTTGGTCGGCTTGCCCTCATACCATGTAACAGAGGTTTTGGAATTATCGATCATATCTGCAACGTTAAATGCGGATTTATCTATTTTTTCCGTAGCCTTCGGCGTAGGGAGCTTTTCAGCGATTCTAAGCTGCTTTATCTCTGACGCATATGCGCTCCCGACAGAATTGAGCACCCCGCCGAGCGCCGCCGGGTCAGTCAACGTGAACATCAGTGCGAGCGCCGTTAATGCCGCCGCGATCCTTTTTCTAAGTTTCATACCAATACCTCCGGGATACTATAGAATTTCAGGCTGAAAGCAGTCCGAACTATAATACATAATTATACACCATATATTATATAATATTTTCCTCTTTAAGTCAATAGAAAAAGTGAACTTTTACACTACATTGGGCAAAAATACCAGAAAAGCTCCCGCAGCACGCGGGAGCTTTACCAATCATTTTTCAGAAACAGTGAACGCCATGCCGTCCTCCGAGAAATCGACGGTGAATCCGCGCTCCGCAAAATACCCGGCGATGAACTCACACAGCGCGTCGTTCCGCTCGTCCAGGGAAAAATACTGACCGCCGCAGCCATCGTGGAAATGCACATGATCCGGGAAGTGCGCAGCGCATGCATTTTTCAGCTCCAGCACCTCGCCATATTGGAAATTGTAACTCAATCCTTCTCCTCCTTGTAGCCCTCGCAGCCGCTGAGATACCGCCTTACCTCGCTGATGTAGACCTCCCCGATGTCGCTTAGGATACTGTGCTTCTTGACGACGTAGCCTATCTCCATGACAGTGTTGCGGTTGTGCTCGTCCTCGCGGAACGGCACTGCGCGGTACTCGCTGCCGTTCAGCTCCTCGCAGATTATCCCGGAGCACAGCGTGTAGCCGTTCAGCCCTACCATCAGGTTCAGCTGCGTCGCGCGGTCGGTGCTCCTTATCATGCGGGGATAGTCGTTGTCCGTCAGTATCTCCTCCGCGAAGAATCCGCTCGCGTCCTCGCCCTGCTCGAATACAAGGCAGGGGTAATCCGCCAGCTGCTCCAGACCTATCGACTTCTCATTCGCAAGCGGGTGGTCCTTCCAAAGGTACACATACGCGCGGCAGTCTATCAGCGGCACGAATTCCAGCTCCAGGTCGTGCAGCATTTTCCCTATCATGCGGCGGTTGTAGTCGCACTGGTAGATTATCCCGACCTCGCTGCGGAATCCGCCAACGTCCCGCAGGACGTCCAGCGTTCTCGTTTCCCGGATAGCAAATTCAAAATTCAGCGTGCCGAAATTCTTCACCATCTCCACAAAAGCCTTGACCGCAAAGGAGTAGTGCTGCGTGGAAACGCCGAACTTCCGCCTTGCGCCGCCGGAAGTTCCGTACTTCTGGCGCAGCAGTTCGTACTGCTGGTAGACCTGCCGGACGTACATCAGGAAATCCGCTCCCTCCGCCGTGACGGAAACGCCCCGGCTGCTCCGGACAAATATCTGTATCCCGACTTCCTTTTCAAGCTCCCTGACCGCGCTTGTCAGCGACGGCTGCGAAATGAACAGCTGCTCCGCCGCCTTGTTCATCGAGCCATGCTCCGCTATGGTGAGCGCGTACTTCATCTGCTGCAATGTCATAGTATCTCTCCCTGTGGCTGTCCTTATTCTGCGATTATACCACATTCGGCGCGGGTTGTCAAGATTTTTTATATGTACTCGTTTTCGTAATAGAGTTCGGCTATAGCAAAACGGCGGCTCCGGAATGGAACCGCCGTATCTGCCCGGCTGTTTACTTGTTCAGGAATGCGCCGAGCTTCTTGTCCTCGGTGCGGATATGGCTCACAAGCAGGCTCACATGTCCGTTGAACTTCGCAAGGTCAGCGATGCTTGCCTCGCCGGACATTCCGGCGGTTATCTCCCGAAGGGTCTGCTTGTACTTTTCGTGGAAAGCGTGGTGCGCTTCGTATCCAGGATACCCGCTCTGTTTCTGGAGCTGCTCCTCATGCGCGAAATGGCGGTCAACGTAGTCGTTCAGGAACTTCACGGTTTCGCCCATCTTTGCGCGTCCCTTTCCCTCGCCGCACGCGTCGAGAAGCGCGTTCACTGCGTTCAGCAGCTCGCGGTGCTCGTTGTCTATGATACGGTTGCCCGTTTCCAGTTCCTTTGTAAATTCGTATCTCATAATGTTATCTCCTCTTTCAGAACCGGCTATGTATTTCCGGATACTAAAATGACCGCCCTTTCGGACAGCCTTATAAAATAGTTTTAGCCGCACCCAGAAGTGCGGCTAAACATGGCGGACAGGGAGGGATTCGAACCCTCGAACGGGTTTAATCGTTACACGATTTCCAATCGTGCGCCTTAGACCAGCTCAGCCACCTGTCCATGTTAAATATACTGGAGCTTGTTTTCTGTCGTGCTCTCTTGCTCGTTTCGACTTGTCTATTATATCACACTCTCTCATTTTTGTCAAGCATTTTTTGAAAAAATTTTTGATTTTTTTTGAATTCTGCTGAAAACCGCATTCTCATGCGGAAAATGTCCCCCTGCAGGAGCAGACCGTTTTACGACAAACTGTACCGCGCCCGGAGCTTTCCCCGGGCGCGGCAGGTTATATCAGTGCTTTTTCTTTTTGGAGCGTCTGTGGCGCTGGCTGGCAGGGTGGTTCTGAATCCGCTGGCCAGGCTGAACAGACTGACCATTCTGACCGGGATTCGCGGACTTCGCCGTGTCCACCACCTCGTAGTAGGCAGCGGAGTACCTCGGAACGCTAAGCTTCACGTTTCCGTACTGGTCGGCGGTCATGCTGCCGGGATAGTGCGAAACGCAGCCGCCGTACCTGTCCTCGGTGGAATCCAGCAGCAGCTTCAGCCGCTTTCCCCGACCGATGTTCAGCGTGTAG
>CAKSHG010000063.1 GCA_934456315.1 uncultured Oscillospiraceae bacterium
ATATAATTTTATGCTTTTGTTTAATTTAACATATCAAATTCATATATAAAACATATACTTAACTTTGAAAACGATTTTATCGGGAGCGTGTTATTTTAAACAAAAAGATGTTAAGACTTTGCTAAAAAGTTGTTGATTTTTTTAAAAATGTGTGGTATAATGTATTCATAGTATAAGGCAGACCACCGTAATTTCACATTCTGCCGATAACCTGGAGGGAATATTATGAAACCAAAAACCCTGAAAATGCCTAAGGCTCCCAAAACTCCTAAGGCACCAAAGCAACCGAAGGTTCCTAAAATAAAGGCTGCTAAGACCACTGCCCCGAAAGTAAAGCTGCCCAAGGAAAAGAAGCCCCGTACCACCAAAATCAAATACCGCATTCTGCGGCTTGCAATTATAAGCGTTTCCGTCTGCATTGTCGTCGTGATGACTGCAATGAGCATATTCATCAGCTCGGCGTACACAACAAGCTACAACAGTCAGACTAAGGCGCTCGCACAATCCTACGGCGAGGTCATCTCCAACACCATTAACGCCCTGTCGCTTGAGATCCAGTCCGCCGGCGGAAACCAGGAAGTCCTCAACCAGATGATACCCCTCGTTGAACGCAAGAAGAACCTCGCAACTCTCGCAGAAACGGCTCTGTTCAAGGATTACTCCATCGCTTACCACGACGGCACTACATACAACGACACCGATATCTCCGACCGTGAGTACTTCCAGAAAGCCTACAACGAGGATCAGGTCACGATCTCTCCTCCTGTTATCCGCAAGACTGACGGAACTGTCACCACCATGATGGCAGCTCCCACGACCTACAGCGGAATGAAGTACGTTATCTACGGCGGTATCGACTCCACCATGTTCTCCAACGGTCTTGACAGGATAGACATGGGTGAGGGCAGCAACATCATCGTCCTCGACCGGAACGGTCAGGTCATCGCGGCTTCCGATACCTCCCTCGTTATGAACATGACAAACTTCCTCGAAAGCGATATCCCCGGCGACAAGGCTCTCGCAGAAGCTATGCTCTCCGACGAGGAAGGCTCCATCACCTACTCCAACGGCAGCAATACCATGCTCGCTTACTACATGCCGATCAGCGGAACCGATGGCTGGACCATCGCAGTAAGCGGAAACTACGACCAGATCATCACAAGCGTGATCCTCGACATCGGTATCGGTCTGGCAATCTGCCTGGCGCTCATCGCTCTTGGCATCGGTATATCCACCAAGGTCGCACGGAATATTTCCGAACCCATCGTCAAGTCCACCGAGCGTTTAAGGCTCCTCGCAGAGGGCGACGTTACCACGCCGTTCACCGTTGACGCACCCCCAGACGAAACTCTTATCCTCGAGCAGTCGCTCTACAGCACCGTTGAAACGCTGCGCACCTATATCCACGATATCCGCGATGTGCTTGAGCCCCTCGCCGACGGCGACCTCACAGTTTCATCAGAGATCAGTTACAAAGGCGACTTCGTTACTATCGGCACTTCGCTGAACACGATATCCTCCGCGCTCAATTCTGCGATGTCCGCAGTCAAGAGCAGCGTAAGCAATATCCAGTCCGGCTCCAGCCAGGTCGCAGAGGGCTCCGCGAGCCTTTCCGAAACGGCTGTCAAGGTCGCAGAAGCTGTAGACAAGATCTCGCTTACCATCAACTCCATTCAGGAAAAGGCAGACAACACCGCGAATGCGTCCGCCAACGTTGCGGCTCTCTCCCAGGAAGCAAACAGCAGCGCCCAGGAGGGCGGCGAGCTTATGCAGCAGCTGCTTGAAGCTGTTGAGAACATCAAGGAGAAGTCCTCTTCCATCAAGAACATCATCAAGACTATCGAAGACATTGCATTCCAGACCAACATTCTTGCACTGAATGCCTCCATCGAAGCCGCAAGAGCCGGCGAAGCGGGCAAGGGATTCGCAGTAGTCGCTGACGAGGTCGGAAACCTCGCCGCCAAGAGCGCCGAAGCAGCACAGAACACCACCAGCCTTATCAATGCTTCCCTCACGGCTGTAGACAAGGGCACCCAGCTTGCTGACAACGCCCACACGGCAATGACGAGCATCGTCAACGGCATCAGCAAGATCTCCGAGGAAATGCAGTCCATCACCGAAGCCGCTGCCGAGCAGCAGTCCTCCGTCAACGACATCACGGAGGGTATCTCCCACATCGAAGCCGGAATGCACACTACTACGGCTACAGCTGAGGAGAGCGCCGCTTCCAGCGAGGAGCTTTCCGCACTTGCGAAAATGCTTGCCAGCGAGGTCGATAAGTTCATCACTGAATGATGTAACCAAAAACATAGAAATGACCCGCCCGAGTCATCGGGCGGGTCGTTTTTATATCCGGCATTTTACTGCCGGAAATTTCAGTCGTCGTATTCTTCATCGTCCGGAGCGTAATCCTCCGGAAAATGGACCACGCCGTCAAACAGGAACTCTCCCCTGTTGCTGCGGACGTAATCCCGCAGGTAATTCTCCAGTTCGTGTTCGCGGTCGTAGAACTTGCTGTCCAGGTCCTCGAAATCTGCATTGTGCGCGCTCATTTCGTGCCAGCGGGTTTCGCGGTCCTTTGACGGGTAGCCGCCTATCCTCTGCGCAGCTTCCTCAAGTATCGCCGCGAACGTATCGCAGCCTATCGCGCGAAGTCCCTCCAGGGCAAGCTCCCACACGACACCAGTGTCGTTATAGAAAAACTGCTCGTGACCGCCGTTCTCCACCTCGGAATAGTACCACTGTATCGCCCAGACGTATTTCTGCGCGTCGGTGAATCGCTCGAGGGCGTCCATCATTTCAGTTTCGCCGTCGTATATGCTCACTTCCCACCACAGCGGCGTTATTATCGCCTGCATATCTCCGTCGTCGATATGCTCGTTTGTCACACGGTAACGGCGCGGAACCAGATCAAAGTTCATCGTTCCCTCCTGAAAGCTGTTCCAGCTTATTGTAGATAAGGTACATCTTCTGCACCGAATTCTCAAGGAAATAGTAATGCTTGATGTACGGAACCAGCAGCACCAGGAACAGAGCCGCAAGAACATATATCCCAAGGCTTCCCTGAATGAGCGCCATAAACAGCGTCATCAGGAAGAAAACTGCGAATGCAAGCATGATGAACATGTGGACTATCCTCTCATGCGAGAAAAATCCAATGCGCACATGCAGCCGCTCTAGCTCCTGCTGATACTCCCCGCGGGAATGCTCCCCGTCAAGGAACAGCCGGAGGTGTTCCAGATATTCAGTTATCTGCTTCGTCATGAGTCAAACTCCTCCAGGGCGAGGGAGGCTTCCTCCCAGGTCTGCATTGCCTGCTCCTGGCGCTTTCGCAGCTCCTCTATCTCGGTCGAAAGCTCCATCGCTTTCTGGTAATCCGTCAGCCCGGAAAGCTCGTTGGTTTTCTGCTCGATAAGGCTGTCAAGCTCCTCTATTTCCGCTTCGGCGCGGGTCACTTTCGTGTTCAGCTTGCGGCGCTCGCTCTCCCGCTCCTTTTTCAGCTTGTAGTCGTTGACCTTTTCAGTTTTGGCTGGCTTGGATTCCTGCTTGAGCTGGGCTGCGTTCTCCGCCGCCAGCGTATACGCGTCGTAGGAACCCCGGTACTCCTTTACGCCGTCCGGCGTGAGGTAGTATATCCTGTCAGCAAGCTTGTTGATAAGGTAACGGTCGTGGGAAATAATGAACAGCGTGCCGTCGTAGTTGAGCAGCGCGTTTTCCAGAGCCTCGCAGCTTGAGATATCCAGGTGGTTCGTAGGCTCGTCAAGCAGCAGCATGTTCGCGCCGGACAGCATCAGCTTCAGTATCGCGATCCGCGCACGCTCGCCGCCGGAAAGCTCCGACACATGCTTGAAAACGTCGTCACCGCGGAACAGGAACGAACCAAGCGCGGTACGCACCTGTGTTTCCGTCATGCGCGGATAGGCGTCCCACAGCTCGTCTATCGCGGTCTTGCTGTCGGTAAGCCCCGCCTGCGCCTGGTCGAAATAACCGTACTGCACCCGGGAACCGTACTTGAAGCTGCCGGAATCCGGCGTGTACTGCCCCGTGAATACCTTGAACAGTGAGGTTTTTCCGCAGCCGTTCCCGCCTATCAGGAACACGCGTTCGCCCTTCTTTATGTCGATGTTAACATTGCGGAACAGCCGTTTTCCGTCAAAGCTTAGCGCGATATCGTGTGCTTCGAACACGTCGTTGCCGCAGCCGTCGGCGCTCTTGAAGCTGAAATGAAGCGCGTCCGGTGCGTCCTCCGGTTTTTCAAGGTCGGAGGCTATACGGTCGATCTGCTTCTGCTTGCTGGCTATGGTAACATAGTTGTGAGCCTGGTTCCAGCGCTTCTGCTGGTCGATAATGCCCTCTATCCTGCCTATTTCGCGCATTTTGGCTTCGTATTCCTTGCGGCGGCGTTCCATGTCCTCCGCTTTCAGCTCAAGGAATCGGGTGTAGTTGCCCTTGTAGTCGCGGATATGGCAGTTTTCAAGCTCTATCGTGCGGTTCGTTACCTTATCGAGGAAGTAACGGTCGTGCGATATCACGATGTACGCGCCGCGGTAGTCGTTCAGGAATTTTTCCAGCCACTCCACCGACTGAATGTCGAGATGGTTGGTAGGCTCGTCCAGAAGCAGGAGGTTGGCATTCGAAAGCAGCAGCTTTGTCAGCTGGAGCTTCGAGCGCTGACCTCCGCTAAGCACGGAAACCTGCAGCTTCAGGTCGCTTTCGGAGAATCCGAGTCCCATCAGTGCGGACTGGGTGCGGCTCTTGTAAGTCAGACCGCCCTCCCGCTCGAAGCGCTCGGTGAGCATGGTCTGGCGCTCGATCGTCGCAGCGGAGTGATCACCGCCATCAATGCGGTCGTGGAGCTCCTCAAGTTCAAGCTCCATATCCTCGAGCCAGTCGAACACGGTCAGTGCTTCATCGTAGAGCGTCCTGACCGAATCCTTGCAGGCAAACTGCTCCATAACGCCTATCCGACAGCTTCCGGCGATGTGTATACCACCCTCGTCGGGGATATGCTCGCCGCGCAGCATACGGAAAAGCGTAGTTTTGCCGCTTCCGTTTATGCCCACAAATCCGATCCTGTCGTTGTCGTACACGTCGAGCGTCACCCCGCTGAACAGGGTACGCTCGGCAAACGACATTGCGACATCATTTAAACTCAATAATAACATTTCATCACCGGAACTCTCTATCAAAAAACCAGCCGCCGGTATCTGCCGGCGGTTGGCTCATCTGAATATTTCTGATTATTTGCCGATACCGCGGAGCTTTTCAGGAGCGTACTTCGTGTTCACAAGGTAGTCGTTGAGCTCAACGGAATAGCCGTCGTACACGCCCTTGAGCAGCTCGTCAAAAGCGTCATTCTTAATGGCGTGGAGGAAGCTCTCGTGCTGGGTTCCAAGCCAATTTTCCATGGTTGTTACATCATCGCGTACAACAACATAAATGCAGTTTTCCTGCTCGTTTTCGAACAGAGTTGCCTTGCTGTCGGCAGCTGCGTTCCAGATGTACTCGGTGACCTTTTCGTTAAGGGAGGAGGAATCCTTCTGGACAAAGGTTTCGCAGTCCTCCGCAGATGTCTTTCTGTCTGCGGTCGCTGCGTCTATCCTTTCCTGAACGTACTTGTCATACTCCGCGTCGCCGGTGTTGACTACCGGCTTGGAGGATACTTCCTGCACGGTTTCTTCCTCAGCGGGAGCTGCTTCCGCTGTTGAAACTTCTGCGGTGGAAGCCGCTTCAGCAGTTCCGGAGTGCTCCTCTGCGTAGCTGTCCTCGGCGTCTGTCCATGCCTTGAGCTGCGCGGTCCTAAGGTCGAAATCATACTGGATATCCAGCCAGTCCTCGCCGGAATTTGCACGGTCAGCGTAGCTCTGTGCGAGATCCCTTATCGCCTGGATATCGGAATCTTCCTTAAGTGCCAGACCCTGATGGTCAGTGAATTCGAACTTCAGCAGCTTTACGGCAGCGTAATTTTCAGTGGCGTAGCTGTTGATCTCGTCAGCGGAAACGGGGGTCAGCCCGTCAGTATCGTAATTGTGCAGGAAAACTGCGCTTTCCTTGTAGCTGTTCTCCGTCAGCTTGCGGAGGGAATCCTTGCTGATTCCCATGTTTTCGTAGTGCTCGCCGAAGGAGCTTTCCTCGATTCCGTAATACTGCGCATAGTAGCCAAGGTCGGTGTCAAGCGAGCTGATGTAGTCGTTGATGGACGAATTGTCCTCGTCGGAAAGAGTCAGACCGTACTCGTCGAACAGCTTTTCAACTGCAACATAGCGCTTTACGCGCTCCAGCGCGTAATCCTTGAGCCACGCGGAAGCCGGCTTGCCGTCGATGGTTTCGGTGAAAACAGTCACCTCTGCCGTACCGAGGGAATCGCCCTTGTCCTCTTTGATCTTGGACGACGCCTGATTATAAGCGGTCATCTCAAGCTCGAAAAGGTACAGACCGTTGGGGATCTGCACTCCCTCGATGGTCCCGATATAGCCGCTGTCCGAGCAGCCTGTGAGCGAAGCCGCGCATACGACAGCGCAGGACGCTGCAATGAATCTCTTAAAGTTATGTGACATGTTATCCTCCTCAGGCTCTAAGTGTGATGTTCTTTTCAGCAAGCGCCTTGAGGACCTTTGCAACAACTGCGTCGGCTTCCTCGTCGGTCATGCTGCCGTCCTTGCGGAGAACAAGCTTATAGGAAAGGCTCTTTTTACCCTCGGGTACCTGCTCGCCCTTGTACATATCGAATATCGACACGCTCTCCAGGTGCTTTGCGTTCTTTCTGATTATGTCAATGATCTCGTCGGAGGTCACCTCGTCGTCGCACACAAGGCTAAGGTCGCGGGAAGTAGACGGGTACTTCGGCAGCGGCTTGTACTTGCGCTCCTCGCCGCGTGCTTCGAACAGCTTCGGAATGTTCAGCTCTGCGCAGTATACGCGGCAGCTGATGTCGTATGCCTCGGTGACTGCCGGGTGAAGCTCGCCGATGGTGCCGAGCTTTACATCGCCTGCGTAGATATCAGCGCATCTTCCGGGGTGATAGGTCTTGTTGTCCTTAACCGGAACGAATCTCGCGTCTACTACCAGGATATTCAGCAGCTCCTCGACTGCGCCCTTGACGGTGAAGAAATCCTCGTCCGGACCGTATGCGCACAGACCGAGCACATCGGTTTCGATGGGGAGTTTCTCATCAGTAGGCTGGAAAATTCTGCCCAGCTCGAAGAAGCGCGCCTCAAGGTTTCTTGCGCGAATATTGGTGTTGGCAACGGTCATCAGAGAAGGCAGCATGCTTGTACGCATTACGCTGGTGTCCTCGCCGAGGGGGTACTGAAGCACTACGGACTTCTTCATCTCGTCGTCGAAACGGAGTTTATCGTAGGAACGCGGCGAAATAAAGCTGAACGACATTGTTTCGTAGAATCCCTGGGACAGCATGCAGTCTACCATCTTATTCTCGAAGCGCTGGCGCGGAGTTACCTCGCCGACGGAGGAAAGCAGCGGAAGCGTCGTGGGTATCTCATTGTAACCGTAGATACGCGCTACTTCCTCTGCGAGGTCGCACTCGCGGACGATGTCCACGCGGGTGTTCGGAACTATAACGTTTCCGTTCTCATAGCCGAAGCCGAGCTTCTTGAAAATAGCTATCTGCTCCTCTGCGGGAATATTAGTGCCGAGGTGCTCGTTTATCCAGTCGGTGTCGAGCTTTAATGTGTGGGGTACCTTCTTCGCGTTGTCGACGTCGATGTACTCGCGTACTACCTCGCCGCAGCCCAGCTCCTCCACAAGTTCGAGCGCTCTCATGAGAGCAGCCTTGGAATTTATCGGGTCGATGCCCTTCTCGAATCTTGAGGAAGCGTCGGTGCGCTTGTTTATCTTCTTAGCGGTCATTCTTACGGATACGCCGTCGAAGCACGCCGCTTCGAATACTACGTCCCTGGTGTCCTCCATGATTCCGGAGAACTCGCCGCCCATTACGCCTGCAACTGCTATCGGCTTCTTCTCGTCGGCGATTATCAGCATTTCGGGGCTAAGAGCTACCTCGGTGCCGTCGAGGATCGTGATCTTCTCTCCCTGCTGTGCGTTTCTGACGTTGATCTTGCCGCCCTCGACATATCTGAGGTCGAATGCGTGCATCGGGTTGCCGTATTCCAGCATTACGAAGTTGGTGATATCCACGAAGTTATTGATGGAACGCACTCCGCTCGCCTTGAGCCTTTCAGCCATCCAGCGCGGGGAGGGTTCTATCTTTACGTTCTTTACTACCGCAGCCATGTAACGGGAGCAGAGCTTGGTGTTCTGCACGTCAACGCTGATGTAGTCCTTTGCGCTGCCCTCAACGCCCTTGAACTGCGGCTCCCTGATGTTCAGCGGCAGATCGAAGGTCGCGGAAGCTTCCTTTGCGAGTCCCAGCACGGACAGGCAGTCAGGACGGTTGTTTGTTATCTCGAACTCAACGGTGGTATCGTTGAAGCCGAGCGCATCGTGGATATCCTCGCCGACGAACATCTTGTCGAAATCCGGGTCGTCGTTCAGGATAAGGATACCCTCGTTGCTGGAGTACGGAACGTCGGACTGGTCAAGATTCAGCTCCTCATAAGAACACATCATGCCCTCGCTGGGAACGCCGCGAAGCTTGCCCTTCTTTATCTTCATGAAGGACATATCCTTGTGGTTATAGCAGGTAGCGTTATTGAGCGCAGCCGGAACGAACGCGCCAACGAAAACGTTCTGCGCGGAGGTAACTATCTGCACCGGAGCTTCCTTTCCTACGTCTATCTGGCATACCCAGAGAGTGTCGGCGTCGGGGTGCTTTTCCATTGCAACGCACTTTCCGACTACTACGTTTGTGATGTCTGCGCCCTGCTTTGTCCAGGTTTCGACCTTGCTTCCGCTCATGGTCATTCCATCGCAGAATTCCTTTATAGGCATATCGGCTTTAACGTAATCGTTAAGCCACTTCATTGAAAGATCCACTTTTATAATCTCCTTAATGTATTATTATCAGAACTGCTCCAGGAAACGCATGTTGTTTTCATACAGCAGGCGCATGTCCTCTATCTCGTAGCGGAGCATAGTAATACGTTCGATGCCTATGCCGAAAGCAAATCCGCTGTATTCCTCGGGGTCGATGCCGCAATTCTCCAGTACCTCGGGACGTACCACGCCGGCGCCCAGTATCTCGATCCAGCCCTCGCCCTTGCAGAGCGGGCAGCCCTTGCCGCCGCAGCGGAAGCACTGGAAGTCTATCTCGCAGCTCGGCTCGGTGTACGGGAAGTGGTGGGGTCTGAACTTCAGCTTCATGCCCTCGCCGTAGAGCTTCTTTGCGAATGTATCCAGAGTACCCTTGAGGTCCGCGAATGTTATCTTCTTGTCGATGACAAGACCCTCGCACTGGTGGAATATCGGAGAATGCGTGCCGTCCACCTCGTCACGGCGGTATACTCTGCCGGGGCTGATGATGGCGATAGGCGGCTTCTGCTTGAGCATCGTCCTTATCTGAACGGAGGAGGTCTGCGTTCTAAGCAGTACGTCATCGTTGATGTAGAATGTGTCGTTAGGATCTCTTGCGGGGTGTCCCTCAAGAGTGTTCAGCATGTCGAAGCAGTGCTTGGTATCCTCGATCTCGGGACCGTCTACAACTGTGTATCCCATGCCGTGGAAGATGGACTTCAGGTCATCGAGGACTATGTTCATCGGGTGGCGCTTTGCGATGAGCTTGCGCTTGCCCGGCATTGTCACGTCCACAGTTTCAGTCTTTAGGCGCAGGTCGGTGAGCGCAGCCTTCATGGAGCCGGTCTTGTCCTTTACTGCGTTCTCAATGTCGGCGCGGATCTCGTTTGCGAGCTGACCGATGACCGGACGCTCCTCTGCGGAAAGCCCGCCCATCTGCTTCAGAATCGCAGTGAGCTCGCCCTTTTTGCCGAGGAATCTGACGCGCAGTGCGTCGATCTCCTTCATGTCAGCGCTGTCCTTGACTGCTTTCAGGGCTTCTTCCCTGATCGCCTGTAACTGTTCTTTAATCATTTTTATAGATCAATCCTTCCCTGTCGGAATATTTCAGACACTACTTTATGGTACTGTCTTGTGTTCAGAAATTTTAAATGCCATCTGTTATTATAACACAACGCGGAATAAATTTCAAGAGGGTCACGACATTTCGCCGCCTGCCTCGGCAGTCTGCGGCTCGTAGTCGCTGAATCTTACGGACATCAGCGTATCCTTGCCGTCCCAACGGCTTATGGTGTACTCCATGTACTTTTCCGGAAGCGCGCTGATACCGCCCGTACCCGCAACAGCGGCGAGCGTCGGCGGAACGTAACCTACGATAACAGTATAAACGTCGCCGTCCCCGGACAGGCTGATTATCTGCGGGGAGTAGGTAAGATAACGGATATT
>CAKSHG010000064.1 GCA_934456315.1 uncultured Oscillospiraceae bacterium
CGGTCATGACATCGCGCATCATTTTGACCACGCCGTGGTGGCGATTGACGTACATCGCCACCTTGTCGTTGTGCTTTATCTCCTTCTGGGAATCCTCCCTGAAGTTCACCATATTCATGGAAACGTAGGTGTTGCCTATCGCTCGGAGGATACGCTGCTCGAGGGTCTCACGCTTCTGCATGTCGTTCACGACAAAAGCCGACACCAGCCGCATGAGCATGAGCATATCGGTGTTGGCACGGGGATTGTCCACGCCCATGAATCCGACGAGCCTGCTGCCGTTGCGCAGGGGAGCCGCCATCAGGCTCTCGATTCCCTGCATGTCGAGTATCTGGTATTCCGGCGAGTCGGGGGAAACCTCGCTGTTAAGGGAGTTGATGTAGAACTCGCCCATCTTCTCGAAGAAGTACAGCCAGCGTTCGATGACGGACATCTCGACGTTCTGGAGCTGCTGAATCTCTGGCTCGATACCCGGGGCGCACCATTCGTAGGTGTTGTGGGTAAGCTGCATGTCGCTGTCGAATTCGAAAATATAGCTGCGGTCAGCGTCGTAGAAATCCGCAATTATCTCCAGCAGCTGGTTTATCGCGTCGTCGATATTGTCGCTTATATACAGCGTCTGCACGCACTCCACCAGCTTTGCCTGGAGCTTTGCCTGCTTTTCAGCCTTGCTTTCTTTGTTTGCTGCGTTTATCGAATTTGCAACATTTGCCACAGTACGTCACCCTTTGCTGTTCCGTATTTTATAGATATAAATCAATTATACCACGTTTTTCGCCGACTGTCAATCCAAAGCCGGTGTCAACTTTCAATTTTCACTGTTCCTCCACAAACAATACACAGCAATTTTACCTTTTAATGTATTCAGGTACTTGACAAACCAGGCAATGTATGGTATAATTATAAGGTACTTGATATTCCATATCTGAACCGAAAAAGAGGTGCACTATGCAGGATATTGACGAGCAGCTCACCGGGCTGATACACGACTGGTTCGCGCGGCTGCGCGGGCACATCTCGGCTGGCAGCAGCGAGTTCCTAAGCGGGGACCGCACCATGCTGGAGCGGGAGAGGATACTGCTGACGATAGGCAGGGACGGGGAGATAGTCCAGAAGCGGCTGTCGGAGCTGTTCCAGGTCAGCCCGCAGTCCATGTCGGAATCCCTCGCGAAGCTGGAGCACGACGGCTACATCACCCGCAGCAAGAATCAGCTGGATAAGCGCGAGATAATCGTAACGCTGACCGCCGCCGGGCGGGAGCGCTCCGACAGACTGGGGCGGAAAATGCAGGACCAGGCGCACCACTTCCTTGAGCCGCTGACCGCAGCAGAAAAGCAGACGCTGTACGCGCTGCTGAAAAAGCTGACCACAAGGGGCGCGGAAAGCGCAGCTGACCAGGATAAAGCAGACGACGAATCACGATGACGAAGGAGGACAACACCATGGCATTTGAGAAGATAAACGATTTTGCGGCAGAAAAGCAGAAGCTCTGCGTGGAGCACGACACCATCTCCGACGAGCTTTTCCGCGAATACGGAGTGAACCGCGGACTGCGCGACATAAACGGCAAGGGCGTACTGACCGGACTCACCCGCATTTCCAAGGTGGTTTCGTTCAGGGAGGAGAACGGCGAGCACGTTCCCTGCGACGGCGAGCTGTGGTACCGCGGCTACAACGTGAACACGCTGATAAACAAGCTCAACGGATTCGGCTTCGAAAAGACGGCGTACCTCCTGATATTCGGCGAAATGCCGAACGAGCAGCAGCTGGCGGAGTTCAACGATATCCTGACCGAGTGCCGCACGCTGCCGTCCAATTTCACCCGCGACGTCATCATGAAAGCTCCCTCGAAGGACATCATGAATTCCATGACCAAGAGCATACTGACGCTGTCCTCCTATGACGACGACCTGGCGTCGAATTCCATCGACAACTGTATCCGTCAGTGCCTTCAGCTGACTGCGGTATTCCCTATGCTGGCGGTGTACGGCTACCACGCGTACAACCATTACGAGAACGACGAGAGCATGTATATCCACCGTCCGAAAGCGGGTCTGTCCACTGCGGAGGACTTCCTGCGGCTGCTGCGCCCGGATATGCAGTACACCGAGCTTGAAGCGCGGGTGCTGGATATCGTGCTGATGCTGCACATGGAGCACGGCGGCGGAAACAACTCCACATTCACGACCCGCGTGGTAACGTCCTCCGGCTCGGATACATACTCTGCGATAGCGGCGGCGATGTCCTCGCTGAAAGGACCGCGCCACGGCGGAGCGAACCTAAAGGTAATGCAGATGATGCAGGATATCCGCGCGCACGTCACCGACCCGCAGGATAAGGACGCGGTCCGGGATTACCTGTCGAAGCTGCTTGCAGGCGAGGCGTTTGACGGGAAGGGGCTCATTTACGGAATGGGTCACGCTGTGTATTCCATCTCCGACCCGCGCGAGCGCGTGCTGAAGTCCTACGTACAGAAGCTTGCCGAGGCGAAGGGAAAGACCGCCGACATGGCGCTGTATTCCGCGATAGAGGAGATAGCTCCGCAGCTCATAGCGGAGAAGCGCCGCATATACAAGGGCGTAAGCCCGAACGTGGATTTCTACAGCGGATTCGTTTACGACATGCTGGGGATACCGCTGGAGCTGTACACACCGCTGTTTGCCATAGCGAGAGTAGTCGGCTGGTCAGCGCACAGGATAGAGGAGCTTGTCGGAATGAGCAAGATAATCCGCCCGGCGTATAAGAGCGTCATGGAGGAAATAGAGTAAAAAGGCTGTCGATAAAGGCACCTCTGCTTCGTCATCGCCGGTTTGGCAGGCAAAAAGCCTAGCCAAACCGGCGATTCCTAGCATCTGCACCTTTCTCGGCAGCCTTGGACAGGTTGCATGGTTTTGGGGGACTTTCAGTCCCCCAAAAATTATTTTACTCACTTGAGCTGGCTCACAAGCTCCTTAAAGTGCTTTCCGCGCTCCTCGAAGTTCTTGTAGAAACCGTAGCTTGCGGCGGCGGGGCAGAGTATCACGCGCTTTTTCGCGAGCTGCGACGCAGTACGTACCGCTTCCGGGAGGTCTTTCACACGCACCTTGTTCACCAGCGGCGAGGTTATCATATCCCCGATACGGTAGCCGCTGTCCGGCAGCAGGACCACGTTCCTGACGTACCCGGTGTTGAGGAAATCCGCGAGCTTGTCGTAGGGAATGTTGCGCTCCATGCCGCCCAGGATAACGCAGTCCGCGCCGTCCGGGAATGCCTTTACCGCCGCGATAGCCGCTTCTGGAATGGTGCAGATACTGTCGTTGATGTACTCCACGCCGTTTATCGTGCCGACGTATTCCAGGCGGTGCTCAAGCCCCCTGAAATCCGGCAGGGCAGCAAGGCAGCGGTCTATATCCGCTCCGGCGGCGTTTGCAGCCATCAGCGCCGCAGTGATGTTGTAGACGTTGTGCTTTCCGCGCAGCTGTGTACGGACGTCCGCAGCTGGTATCTCACGGTCGGGGAGGAATATCCCGCCGTTTTCCGAAAAAGCCATCGCGGGGCGCTCGCAGCCTATCGTCACCAGCCGCGACTTGCGGAAGCCGGAGTTGCTGCATTCGGGGGCGTTGGAGCATTCCGCGTTGGTGCAGACGTCGTCCGGGATAATGTCGATGTTGAGGATAGAAACGTCGCCGGGCTGCTGGAAACGGTAGATGTTCCGCTTGGCGTCGGCGTAAGCCTCCAGGCTGACGTAATGGTCGAGGTGCTCCGGGAAGATGTTCAGCAGCACGGCTATCTCCGGGGAATGGTGCACGAATTCCAGCTGGTGGCAGCTCATCTCGCAGACCGCGACGGTGTCCGGGGTCATCTCCTCGAAGCGCTCAAGCGGAGGCACTCCGATGTTGCCGATGAGCATGGTCCTGAATCCGCAGGCGGTCAGGAAGTGATAGGTCAGCGAGGAGGTAGTGGACTTTCCCTTGGTGCCGGTTATGCCGATGATCTTGCAGGGGCGGAGCTTCAGCAGTACCTCGGTCTGGGTGAGTATCCGGGATTTTTCCTCTGCGGTGAGCTTATCCTTGATGATGACGCCGGGGGATTGCAGCAGCAGGTCGTAGGACTTCGCGCGGTCGAGGTAGTCCTCGCCGTATATCCCGGTCACGCCGGGGATATCCTGCGGCTTCATGTCGGCGACTGCTATCTCCGCGCAGCAGCCGAGGCGGTCCAGCAGCGACAGCCACACCTTTCCCTCCCTGCCGTAGCCGAGTATTGCGCAGCGTTTTCCATCGAAAAGGGGACGTAATTCATTGATGTTCATTATTCTTCTCCGAGTAGATATTTAAGCGGCTCCGGCACGAAGTTGTCCGGGTCGAAGCAGTGTTCGAGCGATACCGGCGCGTATTCCGGGAACAGCTCCCGCCAGCGCTTCAGCAGCGCGGGAGGGTCGCCGCTGCGGCGCTTCCACGCCATTTCGAGCGACAGCCGCACCTCGTCCTTGGTGCCGACGCATTCAAAGGGCTTATCCTCGCCGTCCAGCACCAGACCGTCCAGCATGCCGGAAAGCTCCTGCTTCTCGAGCATATTGCAGCCGAAAATTTTAACGAGCGTATCGTCGTCCAGGAACGCCGCCAGCAGAATGTACACATACAGGCACTTCGCGCAGTTGCAGCACCAGGAGTTGGTCTTGCTGCCGAGGTTGCAGCTCTGGAATATCCCGAAATACTGCGGGTACTTCACGAATTCCCTAGCTATCTGCCATTCGCTCCAGGGACGCAGCAGGCTGAAGTATTCCGGGCAGCGGGAATACCCGCCGAACCACTTTTCGCAGTACTCCCGGAAATCCCGCTCGAATTCAGTGGATTTGCTGTACTGGTGGTTTATCTGCGTGCCCTCGACGTAGGATTCGTTGGCGCTGCTCTCGTTGGAGAGGGCTATGTACTTCAGCCCGTGGACGCAGGCGCACAGCTCCGCCGAGAACGCCACGACCGCAGAGAACGGCGTATGCCCGTTGAGCCAGCCGAGCCTGTTCAGCTCGAGCAGCTCCCTGTCGATGGTGCGTTTCGGTGCTATTATGCGGTCCTCCGGGATACCCGCAGCGGCGGCGCAGCCGAGTGTGGCTCCCCGGGGATTGATGATGTATGCGGAAATGTCCACTCCGGCTTTGCGAAGTAATTCCAGCGTGACTACGCTGTCCTTTCCGCCGCCCACGGGCACCATGAAGCCGGAAAGGCTGTTCTCGCGGGGAGAAAGCTCCGCAGGCTCCGGAGCGTTTATCGTCATGAACGTATCGAAGTCCGGGGATATCCCGTTGCGGTAGAAGAACTCTCCGAGCCCGTTGAAATAGAGCTTTTTCCACCAGAGCTTCTGCTCCCCGGAAAGCCCGCCGCAGCGCACCTCCACGGTGGGAGGGCAGGCGCACTTCCAGTAGGAAACAAGCTCTGCCATGCCGAGGGAGAACGCTATGCGCCCGGCAAGCTCCCGGTCGTAGGTGAGCCTGCTGAATTCCTCGGGAAAAGTCCACCCTGGGTAAAAGTGGTGGGAATCAATTGAAAAGTGAAACCGGAGCAGGGTACTGCCGTCCTGCTCGGAAAATTCATAGCTGTGGTAAATAAAGCTGCCGTGTTCCCGGCGCAGCTCGTCGTAAAGGCTCATGTGACCTCCGTGTGGTGTTTGTAGGAAGCGCCGCCGGAATGCGCGCGGCGCGGCTTATCATTCGTTGATTATCGCGGGCTTCGCCGTAAAATCCGACCCGCAGGGCAGCGGCTTTTCCAGAGCCAGTGCCCAGATGTCCCGGCAGCGCGCCTGGAAGGCTCCCGACCTGTGCGCCTCAAAGGAGGTGTCCATCAGCGCCCGAAGTGAGGTATCCATCGGGAGAGTGCAGCCGGCGTTTTTAGCGGCGGAGAGCACCTCCCGCCCGCGGGAGTTCATGCCCAGAATGCGGATATACCCGTCCGGCTCGTGGAGCATTTTCTTGTCAACGCCGAGGAACGCGCACAGCACTGCCCGGCGTATCCGCGCGAGGGTGTAGCGCTTGGTCTTGGTGAGGAAGTACAGCTCGTCAAGGCTGCAAGCCTTGCGGACCGCTTTGTAGAGCCGTTCGCCGAGTCCCTGCGCCGCGTCGTAGACCTGCTCGAATTCCTCCGGCTTCATCATGCGGAGCTTCGCGAGTATCGCGGGCTCCAGGCGCCTTATGTCGGCGGCGGGGGAGTCCAGCAGCGGCGCGGAGGCGCTGTAGTCCTCTCCGGCGAGTATCTTCTTCCTGACAGCCGAAGCGCTTAGGAATCCCTGCTCGACGCTGTCGCTGTCGTGCGCCGCGCCCTGGCGCTGTATCGTCATGGGCTGGATATTGCTGCCGATGTCGTCGAGCGCCTTGATGTACTCGACGGCGAGGGTGTTGTTTGGGGAGCTTATCGTTTCGTACACGTCCGGAGTGTAGAACTTGTTGACTGCCTCGGCGAGGGCAGCGGGGTAGCTTTTCCCGCCGGACATGAGCAGCTGGAAGTAATCGGAATGCACCGCGTATTCCACTGCCCCGGCTGCCTCGCGCAGCGCGGGAATGCTCCCGCATTCACTGCCGAAGCTAAGCGTATCCACGCACCGTAGCGCGGAGATTATCCCCACCGCGCCGCGCGCGAAGCCCTCGGCGGCGCACAGGCTGTATTTCACCGGAAGCTCGATGACGAGGTCGGCGCCGTTTTCCAGGGCGGTGCGCGCCCTGGCGAACTTGTCGGCTATCGCGAGGTCGCCGCGCTGGGTGAAATCCCCGCTCATTACGGCGACGATGTGGGTCGCGCCCGCCGCGCGGGTCTGTTCGAGCTGGTATTTATGCCCGTTGTGGAACGGGTTGTATTCGCAGATTACTGCTGCTGTTTTCATAAAATTGCCCCCTTTCAGGGTCGTCCGTGGTCGTTGCTGTTCTTCCTTTTATTTTACACCAAAACCCGCTATAAATCAATAATTTTTCAAAAAAGACTTGATTTTTTTAGCGGAAAGTACTACAATAGTATTGTATTTGAGCAAAATCTCTGTTATTCTCTGATTTTGTGATTTTTTATTTCACCTGAAAGGATTTATTAACATGAAGATTCTTGTAATCAACGCCGGCAGTTCCTCGCTGAAGTATCAGCTCATCAACATGGAGGACGAGAGCGTTATCGCCAAGGGCAACTGCGACCGTATCGGCATCGACGGCCACATCAAGCACACAACATTCGACGGCAGGGTAGTCGAGGCTGACTGCAAGTTCCCGACCCACACCGAGGCTTTCGAAAAGCTCGTTGAGGTGCTCACCAGCGGCGAGGGCAAGGTAATAGACAGCATGAGCGAGATATCCGCCGTAGGCCACAGAATAGTACAGGGCGCCGAGGTATTCAGCAAGACCACTCTCGTTACCGACGAAGTTATCCAGCAGATAGACGACCTGTCCGAGCTTGCACCGGTACATAACCACCCCCACGCTCTGGCGCTCAGAGCCTGCAAGAAAGTCATTCCCGCGACCACTCCGCAGGTAGTCGTATTCGATACCGCGTTCCATTCCACCATGCCGGAGAAGGCATTCATGTACGGTCTGCCCTATGAGTGCTACGATAAGCTGCATGTAAGAAAGTACGGCTTCCACGGCACTTCCCACAGATTCGTTTCCCAGGCGCTCGCAGACGCAATGGGCAAGGATATCAGGGACCTCAAGATAGTATCCTGCCACCTCGGCAACGGTTCTTCCATCACCGCTATTGAGGGCGGCAAGTCCATCGACACCTCCATGGGATTCACTCCGCTGGACGGCGTTATCATGGGCACACGCTGCGGCAGCGTTGACCCCTCCGCAGTTACGTTCGTTGCTAACAAGCTGGGACTTTCACCCAACGAGATGAGCGACTACATGAACAAGAAGTCCGGCTTCCTCGGTATCTCCGGTATCTCCTCCGATAACCGCGATATCACAAGCGCGGCAGAGCACGGCGACCACAAGGCGCAGCTCGCAGGCGAGATGCTCCGCTATGAGATAAAGAAGTTCATCGGCTCCTACGCTGCCATCATGAACGGTCTGGACGCTGTTATCTTCACCGGCGGTATCGGTGAGAACTCCGACGACGTTCGCGCTGACGTATGCCACAACATGGAGTACCTCGGTATCAAGCTCGACGATTCCGTTAACCACGGCCTGCGTGGCAAGCTCCAGAAGATCTCCGCTCCCGACAGCAAGGTAGAGGTATGGGTAGTTCCCACCAACGAGGAGCTGCTTATCGCACGCGACACCCGCGACCTGGTCGGCAATCTTTGATTTTACACTAATGCAAACGAGATCCGCAGCCGAATGACTGCGGATTTTCTGTATCGGGAGGTGACGCCGTGAGGTCGTTCTACATTATACTGCTCGGGCTTTCCGGGGGATATCTGCTGTTGCAGCTCGCGGTGTACCTGCTGTTCGGGCGGGCTCTATTCCCGAACGCCGGAGAGCTTTTCGAGCACAAAAGGAGCCGCGCCGAGTGGCAGACGGTTTTCCCGAAGAATCTGCTGCGGCTCATCGTGTTTGTATTTGTGACGTCGCTCATCGGTCTGCTGCTGGACCTGGCGGGCGCGGTAAGCTGGCTGGGACTTCCGCTTGCGGCGGCGGGCGGGCTGGGGTTCAATTTTCTGCTTAGCACGGTGCTTTCGCCGCTGTACCTTAAGTTACACAAGCAGGGCGAGCCTACGGAAAAGGAGCTCGAGAACATGGACGGGGTAGTCACCGAGGAGATATCCCCGGATATGTACGGCGAAATAAAGGTGTTGCGTGGCGGGAAGCCGTATTATTTCCGGGCGGTTTCGGCGAACGGGAGAACGCTCCCGGAGGGCACGGAGGTAATAGTAATCTACAGCGAGGACAGCGCGTGCTTTGTGGAATCCAGGGAACGGTTCTTTGACGTGCTTTTCGAGGAGGATACGGGCGCAGCGCAGCCGCCGGAAGCTCCGGTAAAGCGGACGGACGACGATACATGGAGGGCGTAGAATGAACGTGATAGTATTCGACATCGGCGGCACGCTGATGGAGTATGTTAACATGCCGAATGTGTGGATGGATTACTACGACAGCGCATTCCGGCATGTGCGGGAGAAGCTGGGACTTCCACTGACGGACGAGCAGCTTGCCAGGTCTATCGAGGCACTGAAGCAGTACAATCCCCGGGTGAAGTACCGCGAGAGGGACTACACGCCGGAGCAGATATTCGGCGACGCAGCGGCGGGCTGGGATTTTCCGTATTCGCTTCCGGAGGTGATAAGCGCGTTTTTCGAGGACATGAAGCTTACTCCGCTCATCTACCCGGAAACAATTCCGGTGCTCGGGAAGCTTCGCTCGGCGGGCTGGAAAATAGCAACGCTGACTGACGTCGCAACTGGAATGCCGGACGAGCTGCACAAAAGCTACTTTCCGGAGCTGATGCCGTATTTTGACATGTATGTATCCTCGCAGAGCTGCGGATTCCGCAAGCCGAATCCGGAGGGAGTGCGGCAGATAGCGGAGCATTTCGGTGCTGACGAGAAGAGCTTCATATTCGCAGGCGACGAGCCCAAGGACATCAAAACGGCGCAGAATGTGGGCTGCCGCTCGGTGCTCATCGACCGGAAGGGCAGGGGGCTTGAGCTTGGTCAGGACTACACGATAACGACGCTCGACGGGCTTCTGCCGATATGCGGAGCAACATCATGACGGGACGTAAGAAAGCGCTGCTGATAACTGGCGTAATAGCAGCGGCTGTGTGTATTTCCGCAGTGTGCGTACATCTGTGGTATGAGAGCCTTAAAACTGCGGAGCCGATTGCCAACGGCTGGAAGATAAACGGCGCGGAGTATGTCTACGCCGATTACAGTGAGATAGAACCGTACAAGGAAACTTACACGCTGATCTGCCGTTCTGTGGACGGGAACGTTGACTTCTATGAGATAGCGGAATATCCCGGGCGCGAATATATCGTAGAGAGGGTATTCTACGAAGCCGAGATCCTGAAAAGAAAATAAAAGCGGGAGGGCGCTGACCCTCCCGTCAGACCGTCGAAAACAGAGCCGCCTTAACACAAAGATCCTGTCATTACGACAGGCTGCAGACCGTCGGAAAAGTCCCGCTGGGACTTTTCCGACGAACATCCGCGCCGCGCGCACGGTTTGTCGGCTTTGCCGTTCTCATCAATCAACATTCCGAGCGCGAGCGAAACGTCAAGACAGCTGACATTGGTGAGTTCGGTGTAGTTTTTGTTATGGGAACCTCTAAAAACCGGTTTGAAAAGGGAAAATGTGTAGAGTGCGCCGAATGCGATGAAAGCCGACGAAGTAAGGCTGTATGCCTTACGA
>CAKSHG010000065.1 GCA_934456315.1 uncultured Oscillospiraceae bacterium
TAATTCGGAATTATTGTATCGCTTCGCGATAGATTTAAATCGAATAAAGACGAAATGAAGTCTGGTAAGCTATATGTAATCGAATTTATTCGAGTATTATCGTGAACGGACCATCGTTTACAAGGCTTACCTTCATATCCGCGCCGAATTCTCCGGTCTGGACGTTCGGGATATCCCTCCGGCATACCTCGCAGAAGTACTCGTAGAGCCGGTTTGCCTCGCCCGGTTCCTTTGCCATCAGGAAGTTGGGGCGGTGCCCCTTGCGGGTGTCCGCGTACAGCGTGAACTGCGAAATTATCAGCAGCGAGCCGCCTACGTCCTTCAGCGAGAGATTTATCTTGTCGTTTTCGTCCGAGAATATCCGCAGCCCTATCATCTTCGCCGCCAGACGCTCGCAGTCCTTTTCGGTGTCCTCCTGCCCTACCCCGAGCAGCACAAGGAACCCCTTTCCGATCTCGCCGACCGTTTTTCCGTCTACCTTTACATCTGCCCTTTCGCAGCGCTGTATCACTAATTTCATGGTTTACCTCCGGTGTTTTTGTCAACTCATTATAACACTATCCGGAGCATTTGTCCAGTACCTCGGCGCGGTAAATGTCATCGAACGGGATCTTCCGCCGGACTACCCGCAGGCTGCGGAACACCGGGTCGAACTCCGACACCAGTCCCTCTGCCGTTTCGTAGTGATCCTTATCGTAGAACACCACCCTCACCATATCCCCCCGGGAGATCCCGCCGAGGACATTGGAAAGCTCCTCCGCGCCGTCCTCGGAAAGCTCCCGCCGGGGCTCCCTGACCCGCTCCTGCTCCCTGATGTAATCGTAGTAGCCGCGAAGCGACGCAAACGGCATGAACTGCCGCGCGCGGTCCGCATGACGTCTTTCAGCCTCCATTGTGACCTCCTACCATGTTGTTTCGGCGTATTCCCGTGGCTTTCTCCTGAAGGCTCATCGCCTTTATCAGGGAATTCTTGCCGAACCGCCGCTTGATGTCGATTATCGCATTCTGCATGTTCTTTTCCTTTTCCTCTGCGGCGGGATCCATGAACAGGTCGAAGGTGGAATATACGTCCTCCACCAGACCGCCCAGTCCGATATTTATGCTGCGTATCGGATATTTCCGGCGGGTGGTTTCATTGAACAGCGCAACGAACTCCTCCGTCAGTTTCCTGCGTGAACCGGTGAATCCGTTTAGCTTCCGTGTGCCGCCAGTAGGCGGGAACACGTCCTTTGAGTACCCCACGGAAAGCGAAACCGACCCCGCAGCAAGCCTTTTCTCCACAAGCTCCAGTACCAGCGTATCGACCATCTCCTTCATCACGACAAGAGCGTTGTCCGCGCTGTAATCCTCGAAAAGGATCTGCCCGTTGGACAGGGATCTCGTTTTCGACTCGTATGCCTGGATCTCCGCCATCGTGCACGGCTCCCTGCCGTGTGCGTGGTCGATGAGGAACTCCGCATTGACCCCGAACTCCTTATAGAGGATATCCTCGTTCATTCCGGCGACGCCGCCCATGTCATAAACGCCGTACTTAGCGAGCCGCCTCGCAACGCCGTTTCCGACGTTCCAGAAATCGGTTATCGGGCGGTGTCCCCACAGCTTTTCACGGAATTCCTTTTCGTCCAGCCAGCCTATGTGGTCGGGAACATGCTTCGCAGTGATATCCAGCGCGACCTTTGCAAGAAACAGGTTCGTGCCTATCCCGGCGGTAGCGCAGATGTGCGTTTCCTCGAAAACCGCGTTCATCAGCTTCTGCGCCAGCTGCTTCGGGGTCATTCCGTACATTTCGAGGTAAGGCGTGGCGTCGATGAAACATTCGTCTATCGAATAAACATGGATATCCTCCGGGCTGATGTACCGGAGATAGGTCCCGTAGATCTGCGCAGAAACCTCCATGTATCTGCGCATTCGCGGCATTGCCGTGATGTACTGCACCCCGGGAGGTATCTCAAAGATACGGCAGCGATTGCGGATCCCCAGAGCTTTCATCGCAGGGGTTATCGCAAGGCAGATAGCGCCATTCCCCCGGGAGGGGTCTGCCACGACCAGATTGGTCGTGAATGGGTCAAGGCCCTTATCCGCACACTCCACCGAGGCGAAAAAGCTCTTGAGATCTATGCACATGAATGTGTTGCGTTCCATCGCGTTTCCTCCTCGGTTCATCTTTCACAATATTATGAACGTTCATGCTTTTATTATACACGAACTTTGTTCGCCTGTCACTAGTAAATGTTGCCAAATATATGTATGGATTATATTCACTATTCACAAATATATGAACAAACTTATTTTGCAGCCGCACTTGATTTTTTTCCCCATTTATGATATACTATAAAAATGTATAAAGCAGCACTGAATATCGCGATACGGTATACAAATCCAACAGGAATGTGGCATATCTGTGAAGATATATTATAAAAAAGTGATGTTTAGGTAAAAGTACACAAAAATTGAATCTGAAATCGTGAATTATCAATGCTTTTTATTATTGACAGATTTTGAATTAAAGGTTATTATATTATTGCAAAGAAAAATTCACGCCACACTGTTTTCCCTGTTAAGGGCAATCGGTGCAAGACGGCATGTTTCGT
This sequence comes from uncultured Oscillospiraceae bacterium, assembly GCA_934456315.1. Lineage (GTDB taxonomy): Bacteria > Bacillota > Clostridia > Oscillospirales > Ruminococcaceae > CAG-115. The sequence goes on from CAKSHG010000065.1 coordinate 2,592, forward strand.
GAATTGATGCTGCTTTTGGCAGCGTCGTTCAGAAATATGAACATGGAAAGGAAGAAACTCAAAATGAAAAATGTTTGGAAGAAGGTTGCAGCTCTGACAATGGCTGCTGCAATGACAGTTCCCTTCGCAGGCTGCTCCGGCAACTCCACCTCCTCTACAGCAGGTGATTCCTCCGCAGCAGGCGACTCCGCAGCTGATGGCAACACCGCAGCAGGCGGAACACTGGTTCTCGGCGGTATCGGTCCGATCACCGGCGCAGCAGCAGTTTACGGCAACGCAGTTAAGAACGGCGCTCAGCTCGCAGTTAACGAGATCAACGCAAACGGCGGCGTAAACGGCATGCAGCTCGAACTGAACTTCCAGGACGACGAGCACGACCCCGAGAAGTCCGTAAACGCATACAACACCCTTAAGGACGCTGGCATGAAGGCCCTGGTTGGTACCGTTACCTCCGCTCCCTGCGTAGCAGTAAGCGCTGAGGCTGCTAAGGACAACATGTTCCTGCTGACTCCGTCCGGCTCCTCTCTGGACGCTATCTCCGCCGGCGACAACTGCTTCCGCGTATGCTTCACTGACCCTGGTCAGGGTAAGATCGCAGCTGACTACATCGCTGACAACGCACTTGCTACCAAGGTAGGCATCATCTATGACAGCTCCGATGTATACTCCACCGGTATCCTCGACGGCTTCAAGCCTGAGGCTGCTGAAAAGGGAATCGAGATATCTGCTGAGGAAGCTTTCACAGCTGATGCTAAGACCGACTTCTCCGTACAGATCCAGAAGGTTATGGACAGCGGCGCTGACCTGCTCTTCCTCCCGATCTACTACCAGGAAGCTTCCCTTATCCTCCAGCAGGCTAAGTCCGCTGGCATGAGCATGACAGTATTCGGCGGCGACGGACTTGACGGTCTGATCGACCAGCTCGGCGACAAGGTAGACATCGCACAGGACGTTCTGGTAATGACTCCTTTCGCAGCTTCTTCTCCTGATGAGAAGTCCGCTAAGTTCACCGCAGCTTACGAAGAGCTGACCGGCGGCGAAGTTCCGATCCAGTTCGCTGCTGATGCTTACGACGCAGTTTACGCTATCAAGCTCGCTATCGAGAAGGCTGGCGTTACTGACGCTTCCATCAGCGCTTCTGACCTCTGCGACCAGATCAAGGTTGCTATGACAGAGATCACCCTCGACGGCGTAACCGGTTCCACCACCTGGACCGCTGACGGCGAGCCCACCAAGGCTCCGCAGGTTATGAAGATCGTTGTTAACGACGGCGTAGGTTCCTACGTTTCCGCACAGTGATCGTCTGAACTGAACTAACACGCAGATACAGACCCGTATGTATGGTTTCTCCGGAATTTTCCGGAGAAACTGTACGGGTCTTATTTGTATAATTACGGCTTTTTTTACGGCAGCTACACTGCCGTAGATCAAAGTAAACCCGGACATGCAGTAAAGGCTACAGATCACCCAGAGTTTATTTTGATATGCGGCAGAATAAATTTCCGAAAGGAGAAGGTTCTTTATGAGCTTTATTTCTTACCTCATCAGCGGAATAAGCCTCGGAAGTATCTACGCGCTCATAGCGCTGGGCTACACGATGGTTTATGGTATCGCTAAAATGCTGAACTTCGCCCACGGCGATATCATCATGGTCGGCGGTTACGCAGTATTTACAGCTATGTCAACGGCATGGTGCCCGGTATGGCTTTCCGTCATTATCGGCATCGTCGTGTGCACTGTGCTCGGCGTGGTCATCGAAAAGGTCGCATACAAGCCGCTCAGAAGCGCTCCTCCCCTCGCCGTGCTCATCACCGCGATAGGCGTCAGCTACCTTCTCCAGAACCTGGCACTGCTCATCTTCGGCTCTGCGGCCCGGAATTTCACATCCGTTGTTGACGGAATGCCTCCGTTCCTCACCGTAACCGAAAACGGCACGCATTTCTTCACCGCGATAGAGCCCGGAGTTCAGGCCTCCCTCAAGATATCAATGGAAACGTTCCTCTCGATAGTCGTTTCGCTCATCATCATGGCGGCGCTCACCTGGTTCATCAACAAGACCAAGGCTGGCAAGGCAATGCTCGCTGTAGCCGAAGACAAGGGCGCTGCACAGCTCATGGGCATAAACGTAAACGGAACTATCTCACTTACGTTCGCGATCGGCTCCGCCCTCGCAGGCGTTGCAAGCGTGCTGATGTGCTCCGCGTATCCGCAGCTTAGCCCATACACCGGCTCCATGCCTGGTATCAAGGCGTTCGTTGCAGCGGTATTCGGCGGTATCGGCTCCATTCCCGGCGCGATGATAGGCGGCGTTCTGCTGGGTATAATCGAGCAGCTCGCAAAGGCTTACATATCCTCCCAGCTTTCTGACGCGATAGTGTTCCTCGTGCTGATTATCGTACTTGTAGTAAGACCCACCGGTATCCTCGGCAAGAAGATCCGCGAAAAGGTTTAAGGGAGGCAGGAACATGACAAAGACAACCAAGAACAACTTCATAATCTGCGGAATGACTCTCGGTCTGTTCATCATCTTCGGCATACTCTCGATGACCGGCGTCCTCGGAAGCCAGTATTCCGGACTGCTTATTCCGATAGGTATCTACATTATCCTATCCATCTCGCTCAACCTCACGGTCGGTATACTCGGCGAGCTTTCGCTGGGTCACGCGGGATTCATGTGCATAGGCGCTTACGTCGGCGGTATCTTCTCGCTGATGACCCAGGAGAGCATCAACCCCTCCTGGCTGCGTATGATACTCGCGCTGTTCGTGGGCGGCATTGCCGCTGCGATTTTCGGTATCCTCATCGGTATACCGGTGCTCCGTCTGCGCGGCGACTACCTCGCTATCGTAACACTCGGCTTCGGCGAGATAATCAAGGCTCTTGCAAACAACATCTACCTCACCATGGACAAGAACGGTCTGCATTTCAGCTTTGCTTCGGCAGTTACAGGCACAGACGCTGAAACCAGCAAGATAATCCTCGAGGGCGCAAAGGGTATCAAGGCTCCCCAGGACACCAACCTGGTGCTCGTAGTTATCGTGCTGATGATATGCATGGTCATACTCATGAACTTCATCAACTCCCGTGCAGGGCGTGCCTGCATGGCGGTCCGCGATAACTACATCGCAGCTCAGTCCGTTGGTATCAACGTAACAAAGTTCAGACTCATGGCGTTCACGCTCTCTGCGGCTATCGCAGGCGTTGCCGGCGTTCTGTACTCCCACTCCCTCACGATGCTCGCTCCGAAGAAGTTCGACTACAACCTGTCGATACTTATCCTGGTATTCGTGGTGCTCGGTGGACTTGGAAGCCTGCGCGGCTCCGTTATCGCTACGATCATTCTGTATGCGCTGCCGGAGATCTTCCGCGAGCTCGGCGACTACAGAATGCTCATCTACGCAGTCGTTCTGATACTGATGATGATATTCAACAACGCACCCGCGTTCATTGCAATTCGTGAAAGGATCGGCGCTTCTGCCCCGGTACAGAAGATAAAGGGAATTCTCACCCGGAAGAAGAACACAGCGGGAGGTGCGGATAATGGCTGAAAATAACAATATTCTCGAAGTAAAGAACCTCTCGATACAGTTCGGCGGTCTGCGCGCGGTAGACGGGCTGAACATGACTATCCGCAGGGGACAGCTCTACGGACTTATCGGACCGAACGGCGCAGGCAAGACCACAGTGTTCAACATGCTGACCGGCGTGTACAAGCCCACCTCCGGAACGATACTCCTGGACGGCGAGAACATCACCGGAAAGCCCGCGATAGCCATCAACAAAGCTGGTATCGCGAGAACGTTCCAGAATATACGCCTGTTCAAGAACATGAGCGTTCTCGACAACGTAAAGGCTGGACTTCACAACCACACCAACTACACAGCTATCGAAGGCGTATTAAGGCTTCCGCGCTACTTCAAGGAAGAAAAGCGCGTCACTGCAAAGGCAATGGAGCTCCTCAAGGTGTTCGAGCTTGACGGCGAGGCGCAGCAGATGGCGGCGAACCTCCCCTACGGCAAGCAGAGAAAGCTCGAGATCGCGCGTGCACTGGCGACCGACCCGAAGCTGCTGCTTCTGGACGAGCCGGCAGCCGGAATGAACCCGAACGAAACCGCCGAGCTGATGAACACGATACACTTCGTCCGCGACGAATTCAAGATGACGATACTGCTCATCGAGCACGATATGAAGCTTGTTTCCGGTATCTGCGAGGAACTGACCGTGCTGAACTTCGGTCAGGAGCTGGCACAGGGCGAGACCTCTGCGGTGCTCAACGACCCGAAGGTCATCACCGCATATCTCGGAGAATAAGGAGGAAACGCTCATGTCAATGCTGTCAATAAAGGACTTACAGGTATACTACGGCGCTATCAACGCGATAAAGGGCATTTCCTTCGATGTTGAGCAGGGCGAGATAATCGCACTCATCGGCGCGAACGGCGCAGGTAAGACCACGATACTCCACACTATCACCGGACTTGTGCAGGCAAAGCACGGCTCCGTAATGTTCGGCGGGAAAGATCTCACAAAGACCCCTGCGCACAAGATAGTTTCAATGGGAATGGCGCACGTCCCGGAGGGACGCCGCGTATTCGCGCAGCTTTCGGTTTACGAGAACCTCATGCTCGGAGCCTACACCCGCAAGGATAAGGCAGAGATACAGAACTCCCTGGCTAACGTGTTCAAGCGTTTCCCCAGACTGGAAGAACGCCGCAATCAGGCGGCAGGTACGCTCTCCGGCGGCGAGCAGCAGATGCTCGCGATGGGCAGGGCGCTGATGTCCAAGCCGTCCATAATCCTCATGGACGAGCCGTCAATGGGACTTTCTCCGCTGTATGTCAGCGAGATATTCGATATTATTCAGGAGATAAACAAGAGCGGAACAACCGTTCTGCTGGTAGAGCAGAACGCTAAAAAGGCGCTGTCCATCGCAAACCGCGCTTACGTTCTGGAAACTGGCAAGATAGTGCTTTCCGGCGACGCTCACGAGCTGATGAACAACGATTCCGTAAAGAAAGCCTATCTGGGTGAATAACAGGAGGGTGCTATGGATAAGAAGTTTACAGTAACTATCGCCCGCGGATTCGGCAGCGGCGGTAAGACCATCGGCAAAATACTTGCCGACAAGCTGGGAATAAAGTTCTATGACAAGGAGCTTATCCGCATGGCTTCCGACGCCAGCGGTATCAACGAGGCGCTTTTCGGTCAGTCCGACGAAAAGACCAAGAACAGCGTTTTCAATAAGCCCGGCGTTTACAAGGGCGAGGTGATCGCTCCCGGAAAATCCGGATTCATTTCCGAGGAGAACCTGTTCAACTATCAGGCGATGGTCATCAAGCAGATAACCTCCGAACAGTCCTGCGTCATCGTAGGGCGCTGCGCGGACTATGTGCTCAAGGGCGACCCGTCAGTTATCCGCGTGTTCATCTATGCTGACGAGGAATCCTGCGTGAAGAACGTTGCTGACGTAAAGGGCATAACCGACCGCAAGGAAGCGCTCAGGGTTATCGTTGCCACCGACAAGGAGCGCGCTGCGTACTACAAGGCGCATACCGGCAGGGATTGGATCGATGCGAGGAACTACGATCTTTGCCTCAACAGCGGCGACCTCGGCTTTGAGAAATGCGTTGATATCATTACAGATTTCATCAAGATAAAGCTGGGCTGATCCGAATAATTAAAAGGAAAAAGGGGCTGTGATTCACAGTCCCTTTATTATGTCAAAATAGTTCCTGCTACTATAAACTATAGTTTTCTTTAACAGTCGCTTTTCTATCAGAAATTTAACCTCATCATGCCATGTCAATCGCATTCGCTGCGCGATTCTCCTGCGCCTTCGCCATTTTCCGCCAATTAATAAACCCGTAAATATCGTTCACCAGGAACGCCAGGAAACATACCACAACTGAAATATAGCGGACATCGTCAGCAGCAGCCATTACCCACAGCACGACCAGCACGACATCATTCGCCGCATAAGCAGCTGCGTAAAGCTGGCTTCTCCGGAATACGAAATACACCGCCGCAAAGCTTGTCGTGACCGAAATAGTGCTCGGGATCAGGTTCGCAGTGTTGAAGTGTTTCAAAATAAAGTAGAATCCCACAGTGACCGCTATAGTCAGCACCGTCATGAAAACATACTCCGGGGCTTTCAGATGATTCACCTTTACCTCGTCCTTTTTGTCAGACGGGTGCTTTATCCAGGATATCAGCGAAAATACAGCCATCGGCATCGACATTCCGAGGTAGGTTATCATCTCCCCGTAGTACGCGAATCCCCAGGATATAGCGCCGTACAGCAGTGCGAATACTATAGCCATAGCCTGCGCCGCCGGGTGTCCCTTCGCCGCAAATATCAGCGAGGTAACTCCTATCAGCGACGCCGCCAGTGTTATCCAGCTGCTGCGGTCGAACATCAGGAACGCCGCCAGGACTGCTGCTACTGAACTCGCCCACAGCGCGAGCTCCCCCTTTGAAAAGTAATTCACAAGATACTTCATGCTTTCCTCCAAACAAAAAAGCACCCGTGCGTATCTTCAAAGACCTAACGATACGCGCGAATGCTCTGAATTGCATTCTCTACCCGGTGGCAGATTTATTTACCTGATGATTATAACACAGTTCCTGTGATTTGTCAAGAGGGATTTATGCGTCTGCTTCCGTCGGCTGGTCGGCAGAGGTGAATTCGCCGCTGCCCTCCGCCATGACGATATCCCCGGCGGAGATACCGTCCAGAATCTCGGTGTAGCCACCAAGGCTGGCTCCGACAGTCACTTTAAGCTTGAAACGCTCCTCGCCGTCCACCAGGGTGACATAATTCTCAGTACCGGAGGATTTCACCGCTGAATCCGGCACAGCGAGCACATTCTTGCGCTCTGTTGTCACGAACACGGTAGCCCAGCCCGCCGAAACCGCCATCGCAGAATCGACCAGCACCTGCTCCATTGCATTGTTGTCGAGCTGGAACACAGTCCGCTTCGCAGCGTTTCCGGACGCCTCCGACGGAGCCGTATCCGGAGCCTGGACGACTGTAGCGTCGTAGGTGGTGTTGTCTATCCTTATCTGAACCTTCTGACCGAACCGGAACTGCGAGCCTCCATCGACGTATACCTCCGTCCTGCTGACCTCGGAAACCGCGCAGCAGACCGCTCCGCCGGTGACTGTCGAGCCCTCGGTCGCCGCCCGCGTAAAGGTGATTATACCGTCGAACGGCGCTCTGATCGTGTAGGAGTCCTTTTCCTCAAGCATCTGGTCGAGCTTGAGCTGCTCTATTTCATATTGCAGCTGGTCCGCGCGGATTCCGGACAGGGAAGCCTGATATGCTGCGTTGACTATAGTCTGCTGATTGCTGATATCATAGTCAAGGTCGGAGGAATCCAGCTCCGCCAGCACCTCGCCCTTGGTGACGCTTCTGCCCTTGAGCGCATTGAACGATTTCACCAGAGCGTCGCCGGGATATGTCAGGTAAACCGCATACGGATACCCGATGGTGACGCCCGTGCTCTGGGTTTCGGACAGGTCCATGTACTTTGCCTCGGCTATCTCGTACTGAACAGCAGCCGCGCCGTATATCGGGAGCTGTATCTCCCCGCTGGTGTTTCCGCGGGAACAGCCGGTGAACAATGTTATCGCAGCAAGCAG
>CAKSHG010000066.1 GCA_934456315.1 uncultured Oscillospiraceae bacterium
TATTTAAACTGTGTCAGAAATAAAAGGGACTGCTTAGTTTAGCGGTCCCTTTTGGCATATTCGCAGGAAAGTGTCGACTTTACGTTTCAGTTCAAAAGACAGTTTGTTTTAAATTGAATACATTTTTAATACCCGCCGAAGGCGGCACCTTAATTCCGAATTAAGAATTCCGAATTCCGAGTCACTCCAGGTATCCGCATTCCCGCATGGAATTCAGCACCTGCTCTGCACGCTGGTCGGCGAGTTCCTGTGAGTTATCCGGGGAGTACGCGCTGGGAGCCTGCGGGATACCCGCAAGGACGGCGCACTGCTGGTCGGTGAGCTCCTGCGGGGGAACTCCGTAGTATCCCATAGACGCGGCGTATATCCCGTAGTAGTTGCTGCCGAAATAGATGGTGTTGACGTACAGCTCGAAGATCTGCTCCTTGGTGAGCTTATCCTCAAGCTCGAACGCCGTGAAAAACTCCGCAGCCTTGCGCTCGAGCCGTTTGTCCTGGGTGTAGTAGATGTTCTTGGCGGTCTGCATGGTTATAGTGCTGCCGCCCTCCGCGAATTCCATCGCGGCTAGGTCGTGGAGAAGCGCGCGGACTATCGCGGAGGGGTCTATTCCCTTGTGACCCCAGAAATCGCGGTCCTCTACGGCGGTGACTGCGTTCACATAGAACTCCGGAAGCTCGTCGAATTTCACGAAATGCTCCTCGGCGGAGGCGTCTGCGTAGACCTGCCGCACAGGTCTTGAGGCTATCGCGTCGGAGTGCATGCTCCAGCCGAGCGCTGCGAAAATTCCCACTGCCGTCAGCGCCAGCGACAGCAGCGTAATGAATACCATCAGTATCACCCGGATAACTATGTGTTTAGTTTTCATCGTTTCTCCTTTCCGTTTTTCTAAGAACCAGGTCGGTGAGCCGGAACAGCGCCCACAGAATGCAGACACACACCGCCGCCGGAACGGCCGCCACAGCAAGCAGCGCTATGCAGAATGCCTTTATAACCCGCTTCATACGCTTTTGCTGCTGACTATCCTGTAGTAGCTGCGGGAGGTCAGCATGTAGACCGCAACATACAGCGCGGCGAACGCCGCGTAGCATATCAGTGTGACCACAGCCAGGAATCCGGTATCCCTCATGCTGAACAGACCGAGTATCTTGGTCAGCAGCGGGAATGCGAACGCCATGTGAAGCCCGGAGGCGAGCAGCGGCGCGAAGAACACCGTCAGCACCTGGGAGTTGACTGCGCGGCGTATCTCACGGTCGTTCATTCCGACCTTCCGGAGGATATCGAACCGCGCGCGGTCGTTGAAGCCCTCGCTTATCTGCTTGTAGTACATTATAAGCACCGCCGCCAGGATAAATACCCCGCCGAACAGTATTCCGAGGAAAAACAGCCCGCCGTAAAGCCCCAGAAACTGCTCATATTCGTGGACGCGGCATTCGGAATTGAATCTGGTATATTCGAACGGAAACTTCATGGCACCATCGTTCATAGCGTAGTAGATATCAAGCTTTGCGTCGTCGTCGCAGTCGAGGTCGAAGCAGTAGTAGAAAGCTGTGTAGGAGTATATCCCGCCGTGTTCGTCGGTCAGGCGGTTCTGGTAGCTGCTAAGGCTCACAAGGTCGGAATAGTTGTTCACGAACAGGTATATCGTGTCGTAAACCGTCGCGGAGTCCGTTCCGATTATCGTGAATTCGTCAAGGCGCTGTGTAATGCGGTAGCTGCCCCAGTCGTCGAGCTGAATGTCGTCGTGGTCGAAGCCCTTGCCCTTGAAGTAGACCGCCGCCTCACCGTCCGCAAGCGTTATATCAGTTCCGTAGAGCGCGTTATAATCGGCTATCGGGACGACGTACACTGAACGCAGGTCGAGGGTCATGTCATCGGAATTGCCATGCTCCATATCCAGGCGGTTTCCGATTACCGCGCCGGAAATATCGGCGTAGGAATATGCAAGGATATTTTCGGGAGCAGCTTGGAATTGCTCCGTAAAATTATAAATGTTCTCGCGGTATGCGGGAATATCCTCCTGCGGCAGTTCGTACACTGCCGTGACGATATCGCGGGGATAGCGCTGGTACAGCATCTGTTCCTCGCCCATGTAAAGGCATATCGTTGTAGAGAGCGTAACAAGCACCATTGTGCAGAGGACGCATATTGAGGCAAGTCCCGCGCCGTTTTTGCGCATGCGGTAGGACATCTGTGACACCGAGATGAAGTGGTTGGTGCTGTAGTAGTACGCCTTGTTCTTCTGGAGCACCCTGCACAGCACCACCGACCCGGCGATGAACAGCAGATATGTTGCGGCGATGACCAGTATCACGGCTCCCATGAATGCCAGCATCGCGGCGAGCGGCTCCTCGATGGTGACCGCCATGTAGTACGCGGCGGCAAGCATGAGCGTTCCGATGACGGCCGCGAACCAGTTCGCCTTAGGCGGCTTTTCGCCGGAGTTTTCCGAGCGGAGAAGCTCCACCGGTTTAGAGAAGAACACCTGCCGCAGCACATTCAGATAGATCAGCAGGAATATCACCGCGAAGATGATCAGCGCAGCGATGACCGCCGGACCGCAGACGGAGAACTGATAGGTAGCGTCGCTGCGGATTATTTTCAGCGCCAGCAGCTCCGCGAGCTTTGAAAACAGGATACCCGCGCCGATTCCGAATACCATCGACAGAGCGTAGACCATCAGCGTTTCCCAGGTCATTATCCTGGCGATGTTGCGCTTGCCCATGCCGAGAATGTTGTACAGACCGAATTCCCGCATACGGCTCTTTATCAGGAACGAGTTGGTGTAGAACAGGAATATCGCGGAGAATATCGCCATGATGATCTTGCCGATGATCATCATTTCCTGCATGATCTCGCCGCCGTGGATACCGTTCAGCATTTCGTCGCCGGAAAGCGCGTCAGTGATGTAGTACATCATCACCATCAGCGAGCAGGTCATGATGTACGGGACGTAAAGCCGCTTGTTGCGGCGGATACCGCCTGCGGCAAGTCTGGGGTAGAGGTTCATTCCGCGCCGCCCTCCCTCCGTATGCGGAGGCTCTGGGGCTCTCCCGGGGACGACAGCAGCGTCAGCGCGTCGGTAATGCGGCGGTAGAATTCATCGTTTCCGCAGTCGCCGCGGTACAGCTGGTGAAACACCGTACCGTCCTTGATGAACAGTACCCGCTTAGCGCGGCTCGCCGCCTTTGCGGAGTGCGTGACCATAAGTATGGTCTGACCGCGCTTGTTTATCTCGCCGAACAGCGCCAGCAGCTCGTCGGAGCTGCGGCTGTCGAGCGCTCCGGTTGGCTCGTCCGCAAGGAGCAGCTTAGGCTCGGTTATCATCGCGCGAGCCGCTGCGGTGCGCTGCTTCTGACCGCCGGATATCTCGTAGGGGTATTTATCCAGCAGGGAGGATATCCCGAGCAGCCCGGCGGTGCTTTGCAGCTTCGGCTGCATTGCCGGGTACTTCTCGCCCCGGAGCACCAGCGGGAGCAGTATATTATCCCGTACGGTGAACGTGTCCAGCAGGTTGAATTCCTGGAAAACGAACCCAAGATTGTCCCGGCGGAAATCCGCGAGCTTTGATTCCTTTATCTTTGCGAGGTCCATTCCGTCGAGCAGCACGCTGCCGCCGGTGGGCTTATCCAGCGCGGCAAGGATATTCAGCAGCGTGGTCTTGCCGGAGCCGCTTTCGCCCATTATCGCGATGTATTCTCCGGTTTCGGCGGTGAAACTTACGTTTTTCAGCGCTTCCACGCGGTTCCCGCCGAGGCGGGTGGTGTAGGTCTTTTTAAGACCGGTGATCTCTAATATCGGCATGTTGTCCTTCCTTTCTGACAGCTCCGGCGAGCGTGGACCGGGGGAGGTTGATCCGCGCCCGCCGTTTCCGTCTGTAACAATTGTATCACATTCAAGGAAGTGCCGCAATCGAAATGGCTTACAGTATTCTTACGATTTTGTAACATGCTTGTTACCACGGAAAACGCTGAACAAAACCGAAACGTTCAGGCGACGCGCTCACGCGCCCGATCCTGTTACGCCCCGCTTTAACCGGAGTTTTCCTAATCCCGCAGGTCGACGCCGCTGCGGTCAAGTCCGATGAGCACGGTCGTGCCGGAGGGACCGCTCTCGGCGGAGATGCTGTGCCCGAGCATTCCGCAGATACGTTTGCAGAGGTACAGCCCCAGCCCGCTCGCTTTCATGTCAGACCTGCCGTTGCAGCCGGTGTATCCCTTGTCGAAGATCCTGGGGAGGTCCTCCGGGGCTATGCCTATTCCGGTGTCGGAGATCTTCAGCACGCCGTTTTCGCAGGCTATGGTAATTCCGCCGGAGCGGGTGTATTTCACCGCGTTGGAAAGCACCTGCCCGATAACGAACAGCAGCCACTTTTCGTCGGTCAGCACCGGGCAGTCAAGCCCGCGCATTTCCAGCGTGAGTTTCTTCCTGATGAACTGCCCGGAGAATCTCCGCACCGCAGTCCTGACTATATCCTCAAGGCTGTGCTGCTTTATCACAAGGTCGGTGTCGCTGCTTTCCAGCCTGATGTAGCACAGCACCATCTCGACGTACTGCTCGATACGGGTCAGCTCCTCGGAGAGCGCCCGGCTTTCCGGGGAATCCTGCTCCGCCAGGGACAGCCGCATTGCCGCTATGGGGGTCTTTATCTGGTGCGCCCACATGGTGTAGTAGTCGGTCATGTCGGAGATGCTCTGCTCATAGTGCGCCTGCATTTCGGCGCGGCTGCGGAACAGCGTACGTGTCAGCTCCGCGTAGCATTCCTCGACGGCATTCTGCGGTTCGGGGAGGTTGTCGGCTGAAACGATTATCTCCTCCTGCAATTTCCGGAGGGTTTCGCACCTTTCCCGGAATTTCAGGAAGTCAGCGCAGCCGTAGGCGATACCCAGCACTGCGCAGATAAGGAACGCATACCCGACCGCGCCGAGCGGCACTCCACCCAGCCAGAACACCACTGCGAAAACTGCGGCAAACAGCAGGAACGCCGCGATCACCCGCCGCCGCGCATGGATATAAGCCCTCATGAAACGATATACCCCATTCCGACCTTAGTCGCGATGAAGCCGGGAAGCCCTGCGGCGTCCAGCTTTTTGCGGAGCCTTGCGACGTTGACGGTGAGGGTGTTCTCGTCAATGAAGCAGTCGGTTTCCCAGAGCCTGTTCATGAGCTTTTCACGGCTGACAACGCTGCCCTTGCTTTCCATGAGGGTCTGGAGAATGCGGTACTCGTTGCGGGTCAGTTCGACGCGCTCCTGACCGACATACAGAGCCGCCTCTGAGGTGTTCAGCCGAGCGCCGTTGTGCTCAATTATGCCGACCTGTTCGGCAAAGTCGTAGCTCCGGCGCAGGACAGCCTGTATCTTCGCGGTGAGGACCGACATGTCGAAGGGCTTCGCGATGAAGTCGTCGCCGCCCATGTTCATCGCCATGACGATGTTCATATTGTCCGCCGCAGAGGATATGAAAACCACCGGCACCCTGCTGACCCGGCGTATCTCCCCGCACCAGTAGAATCCGTTGTAAAACGGCAGGGTGATATCCAGCAGCACAAGGTGCGGGTCGTATTCTGCTATCTCGCCGGAAATGTTCCGGAAGTCCTCCGCAGTGCGCACATCAAAATCCCAGGCTGAAAGCCCCCGGGCGATGGAGCCCGCTATGCTCTCATCGTCCTCCGCTATGTAAATTCGGTACATTTTAGCTCCATTCAGTTTTTTGTAAAATCATTATATTGAGATTATAGCATATAAAAAGTGGTTAGTCAACTGTAATTTTCACCGCATTTTGAAGTCCGGACGGGAGAACCATGTGAAGGACGCGTTAGAAAAAAGTCCGTCAGGCTTTCAGCTGATGTTATGCAGCCTTGACAATGACGGGACATAGTATTATAATAATGTGAAGAACAAAATTCAGGAGGCACTGAAAATGAAAAAAATAACATCACTCTCAGTGATACTTGCCGCAGTACTGCTTGCGGGCTGCTCCGCAAATACAGCCGAGCCAGGACAGCCGGCTTCCCAGGGGGCGCAGGCGCAGACCACCGAGGAGAGCGCCCCGGCGGACGAGCTGGTCACGCCAACAGCCCAGGAGCCCTCCGGTACGGTCGACACCGCAGAACCGGAAACTCCCGAAACTTCCGGAGTTCCGGCGACCGCTGAAGCGCCCGGAGAGTTCGCGCTTATCGGTCCCGGCGGCGACAGGGTGACCGCAGAAGAACTGTCCCGTGTTGACGCTTCCGACGAAGCGGATTACCTCGCGAACGGGATTTCCGCGACCAACTGGCGCCAGGCAGAAGCGAGCGGATTCACCTACCTCGCGGAGCCCGGCGGGGAGTACCGCAGAGTTCGCATCGGCGAGGAGATCTGCGGGCTGACACTGTTTGACGCAGGCTGCGTATTTGACTCGGGAAAAGAGCAGCAGTCCGGCGCCCATGCCGATGAATGCTGGTTCTCCAGCGGATTCGCGGAGTTCGAGGATACGATACAGCTTTCCGGAACCATCGCTGTCGCGCCGGAGGATATCGGGCTGGTCGAGGCTGGCACGGTCGTGTTCACACCGGACGAGGGAACGCAGCTGCCGGTCATGAATTACCTCTACAGCGCAGAGCAGGGCGTTTACTATCCGGCGGAAGCGATGTATCCGCTTATCGCGGTTTCCGGCGTGACTCCGCAGACAGACGGCGAGCATGTGACTATCTCGCTTTCAGGGATCACGATGTCCAGCAGCGTGAACAGCTTCTCCGTTGTTCGCGGAAATGCAGAGTTAGCTGAATAAACTGCCGTAACACCAATTTAATGTTGAATCTGCACAAAATATTCCAGAAAATCAGTTGACAGTATGGCAAAAGTGTGGTACAATAATTATAACTACTGACAAACAGCAGCGTCACATGAAGTGAGGTCCATTTATGAAAAAGAAAAAAACATTAGGAACGCGTATCATCATCGCCGTTATGGCGGTGCTTGCATACGGAATTCTGTCCGCCGGCATTACCGGAACGGTCTGCCTTATCCAGCAGAGCAACAGCGACATGAAAAACTCGATGTCCGAGCGCGTGTCGTCTGCTTCCAACCTGCTTAGCTCGACTATCCAGCATTATCACAGCATGATTGCCACCCTCGACGGCACGACCGCGCAGGCGAACGACATCATCGCCAGCGACCCCAACATCGTGGAGATAAACACCCACGCAGAGGGCTCCACCGGAGTAACAACGAACTCTGACGGCTACATAGTTGTTACCAGCACATACCCCAAGGGTACCGCGTCTATCACTACAAGCACGGCGTGGCTCGGAAATATCATCACAACGATGCACACCTCTGACGCGACGGAGTTCTACCTCATGACCAACGACGGCAGGCTGCTTGCCTCCATGAACGGCTCGCTGTCTGCTGATCAGGTCGCTGGGTACATGAATGTTACCGACGTGCGCACCATCACCGAGAACGGCAGGGGACGCATCGTAACTGCGAGCCAGATACTCGGCACCGACTGGACCGCGGTCGTTACCTGCGACGCCTCGGAATTCCTTGGCAGCGCGTCCATAGCGGTGCTCATCATGATAATCACCACCGCTATCAGCTTTGTTGTCGGCGCGCTGGTGATCACTAAGTTTGTAAAGCGTATCATCGTTCCGCTGAATGCCATCAACGGGAAGATACTCGATATGGAGAAAGGCAAGCTGTCCGGCGACCAGATCGAGGTACATACCGGCGACGAGCTTGAAACCCTTGCCGATGCAGTTAACAGCATGGTAGCGTACACCAATACTATTATAAAGGATATCGAAGCGGTTTCCGAAAAGCTCGCAGCCGAGGATCTTACCGCCGAGCCGACCGCCGATTACATCGGCGACTACGCTCCGATAAAGGCAGCGCTCTACGGCATAATCGACAGCACCAGCGACGTTATCCGCCAGATAGAAGCCTCCAGCAAGCTCGTTGCGGACGGCTCCAGCAAGATGAGCGACAATTCCACAACGCTCTCCCAGGCGGCTACCGAGCAGGCTGCAACTGTCGAGGAGCTCAACGCTTCCATCGTTGAGATATCCTCCAACATCTCCGCCAACGCCGACAGCGCCGGAAAGGCTAAGGTCCTTGCGGACGACTGCATGAAGATAGTGGACGAGGGCAACGTCAAGATGACCGACATGCTCCACGCTATGGAGGAGATCAACGAAACATCTTCCCAGATCGCAAATATCATCAAGACTATCGAGGATATCTCTTTCCAGACGAATATTCTGTCCCTCAACGCGTCCATCGAGGCTGCAAGAGCCGGCGAAGCCGGCAAGGGCTTCGCAGTTGTAGCGGGCGAGGTCGGACAGCTTGCCGGAAAGACCGCCGAGGCTGCAAAGAACACCACGGCGCTTATCAAGACCTCCCTTGCCGCTGTTGAAAACGGCACTGTTATGGCAAACGAAACTGCAAAAATGCTCTCCAAGATCGTCAGCGAAACAGACGATACCGCAAAGGTCATCGACCAGATCGCCGCAGTTTCACAGGAGCAGGCAGACAGCGTAAAGCAGATACTTGTCGGAATGGATCAGATCTCCACTTCCGTTCAGATGACGAGTGGTTCTTCCGCAGAGTGCGCAGCCTCCGCAGAGGAGCTTTCCGGTCAGGCAGACGTGCTGCTTGATCTGGTACGTCGTTTCAAGCTGGCAGACAAGTCTGCCGAGAAGAAGAGAAAGAAAGCGGCAAAGGCAGCACAGAAAGCGATAGATTCCAGTGCGCCCTCCGCACCTTCCGCTCCGTCAGCGCCTGCTGAACAGAAAGCGTCCACCCCAGCAGCTGAAACAAAGCCTGCCGCCGAAGCAAAGAAGCCTGCTGAAGCGAAGCCGGAAGCCCCCGCTGCAAAGCCGGCGGAAAAGCCTGCTCCCGCTCCCGTAAAGGCGGAGAAACCCGCAGCTCCGGCAGCCGCTAAGCCTGCTCCGGCACCGGCCAAGACTCCCGCGCCTGCCAAGCCTGCCACAGCTTCCAAGCCTGCCACAGCTTCCAAGCCTGCCACAGCTTCCAAGCCTGCTGCACCTGCTGCAACTGCGGCTCCCGCACCCGTAAAGCCCGCTGCTCCCGCACACAAGCGAACCATCGTACTTGACGATGATAAATATTGATGGAGGAAAATGACATGAGTATTTCCAAGGCTGAATTCGGATTTTTCAGAGGTTACAAGTGCTGGCTGGTGACTCTCACCAACAGCAGGGGCGCAGTCGCAAGACTGACTAATTTCGGAGGCGCTGTAGTCGGTCTGGAGGTCCCGGACAGAAACGGCGTAAACGCTGACGTAGTTCTGGGCTACGATACTCTCCAGGAGTACGTTGACGGCAATTCCAGCCACGGCGCGCTTGTCGGAAGATACGCCAACCGTATCGGAGGAGCAAAGTTCACCGTTGCCGGAAAGGAATACAAGCTCGCTGCGAACGATAATAAAGTGAACCACCTGCACGGCGGCAATTTCGGATTCAACAAGCGCGTGTGGACGGTAGACGCGATGGACGCCGGAGAGGAGCCCTCCGTTACATTCGGCTACATCAGCCCGGACGGCGAGGAGAACTATCCCGGAACGCTGAAGATCAGCGTAAAGTACACGCTGACGAACAGCAACGCGCTGGTCATCGACTACACCGCAGTATCCGACGCTGACACGGTGATAAACCTCACCAATCACAGCTACTTCAATCTCAAGGGCGCAGGCAACGGCGACATCAAGGATCACGTTGTCCAGATCAACGCAAGCCAGTACACGCCTGTTGACGAGCTGCTGATACCTACCGGAAAGCTTGCATTCGTGACCGGAACAGCGTTTGATTTCAAGACTCCCAAGCCTGTCCGCCAGGATATGGACAACGGAAAGCTTCCGAACGGATACGACCACAATTTCATACTCGGCGAGCCGGGCGTAATGCGCACCGCTGCGGAGGTCTACGAGCCGGAGAGCGGCAGAGTGATGACCGTAAGGACCGACAAGCCTGCTATCCAGTTCTATATAGGAATAGGTCTGGACGGCGAGAACGGAAAGAACGGCAAGAATTACAACAAGTATGCCGGACTGTGCCTCGAGAGCCAGTTCTCTCCGGACACGCCCAACAAGCCGCAGTTCCCGAGCTGTGTTTACAAGGCAGGTCAGACCTACAGATTCACCACGGTTTATGAATTTTCCGTAAGATAATATGTTCAGGGCAGGAGCCAAGCTCCTGCCCTGGTTTTATAAATCGCAGTATAATGCG
>CAKSHG010000067.1 GCA_934456315.1 uncultured Oscillospiraceae bacterium
TTCATGTCGGGATTGTATTTCAGCGCGACTGCGGCATTCTGCCCATACAGCCGCTTGTTGTTCGCGGGTGCCTTCGGGTGCTTTTCCATGTTAAGACCTCCTTAAACGCGGGTGTTCAGCGTTGTCCGCTTATCGACTATCTTCGGGAATATCTCCGTCAGGTTGTGCGGAGCCTTCAACGGCGCAGTTTCGAATGTCCTCGTATTGTAGCCGACATTTCTTACCACCTTGTTTATCCTGTCCTTCATCGGCTCTATCTGCTTTTCGAAACGCTGCGGATACAGCAGTGTGAGATTAACCTCATCGCCAAGCGCGTAGAGGTCCACCTCGAATCTGCCGATACTCTCCACGTCAAACGTCAGGAACAGGTGATAGTTGCGCTGCGTTCCCGGCGTGTTGTTCGGATTGTTCTCGTCGTTGTCTACCCACAGCTCGCCGAAAGCCTTCGTGCCGTCGACGTCAAGCGGAAGTATGTAGTGCGCAAGCGGCGTGAATACCCCCGGAGCATTCAGCAGGCTTTGCAGCAGATTGGTCGCGTTGAAGCTGTCCAGGGATTTCAGAGCGGGGTGGTTTATGTTCTCCTGAATGAAGTCGGTCAGGCTGTCCAGCGTCGAACGAACCGGAGGTCTTACACCGTGCTGCGGAAGCTCATTCTTAAGCGCCATCTTGTCGATGACGTCAACGAACGCGCCGTAAAGCCGCTCCCTTATCGGCATGTCAGGCATTGCACGGAGCATTTCGTTGAGCTTGTCTATAACTTCCTGGATAGTGTGCAGCTTGGAAAAATCCTGCGTGAACTGCGTTGACATTTCTCCGTTCTTGTCGTCGATGAACAGACCCTTTACCATGTTGTGCAGGGTCTGCGCTCCGGTCTGACGTCCGCGGCTGTACGCCGCAAGCTGCTGCTCAATGTTATATCCGCTTTCTTTCAGCGCAGTCATGTAGCCTTTTTCGCTCATGAGCTCGTTCAGGTGCTTCTCATAGCCTGTCAGTTCTGGAAGTTCATCGGCATTTTCGCCAATTTTCTGGCCTGCTTTTTCGTCGATATACCCAATTTCATCGCCATCGGCAGTTAAATTTGCATTTTTATCTATCGAATTTCCTGTTAGTGGTTGATTTTGTTGTGAATTTGTTGTATAATTATCTAAAGGGACTTCCTGCCCCTGACCATCGGTCGGAGCTTCCGGCTGATCCGGCGACGAACCGTTCGGGTCCGTCATCTTCTGCTTGTTGAATATGGCGGAATAAAGTCGGTTGAAGGAATTTTTCAGCGACTCGCGGAGAGTTCCCGATGATATCTGCGAAAGCAACAGGTTGAAGTACTCCTTGCACATGTACGGGCTGTTGTTGTAACGCGACAGGTTGTGCGTGATCAGCGGTATCAGCATCTGCGTGCGCTCGTCGTTAAGCAGGCTTCCGCTGACGTCTTTCATTACAGCAAGGGTTTCGCCCTTGAGGTAGTCGAAGTACTTGTCGGCGTCCGCAGCTCCCCACTCCTGGGAAAGGTTCAGCAGTTTCGCCGATAGCTTTTCATTCGGGGAGAAATACTCCGAAAGGAATTTCATGTTCGCACGGAGCGCGCCGAGTATCTCGTTCTTGTTCTGGGCGAAGTTGATGGATTTCAGCAGGTTTCCGATTAGCTCCTTGGTCGAGGGATCAGTGGTGGTCTTTGCGACCTCCCGGAGAACGTCATAGAACTCGTGACCGCTGAACATGGTGTTCTGCTGCTCCTGGTTCTGTATCTCCTCCACAAGTTCCTCGGGCTTGACGTACAGCGACGCCGCAAGGTCCTCCAGCTTTCCGTAAAGCTCGGTATGGCCGTTGATGAGCGCCTGGTTGAGCACCTCGATGTTCAGCAGGTCTTTCAGGGTTTCCACCGCAAGGGTAGGGTCCTTAGCGACCTGCACCTGTAACGGGATAAGCTCGCGGTTGCCCATCTCAAGACGGCTGCGTGCCCCCGATGATGAGGAGTTCCCCGAACCCTGGACGCCGGTGAGCTTCACGATATCGAACGGTTCCGTATTCGGATCCATGGGTCTGGAGCTGTAGTTGTAGTTCTTCGCAGTTATAGGATTGTTTATCTGCGGTATCTGCGCCATGTTTTTTCCCTCCTCGCAGAATTCTTCAATAAATATATTGTATCATAAAATCAGAGAATAATAAAGGGTTTTTTGAAAAAACACGGTAAATTCCCCGAAAATTCATGACCGCTCCAATACTCCGGTCATTTACATATCTAATTAAAATCAACATATGCGCTCAAACGTATATATGGAAAGGAATGTTATTATGGCAAAAATCGAACCCGGCATGGAATCAATGCTGGACATGTACTTCTACGAAACGAATTCCCTGCTGGAACAGCTTGACGAGATACTCCTGCGTACAGAACAGGCGAACTCATTCGACAGCGAGGACATCAAGGAGATCTTCCGTATCATGCATACTATCAAGGGCTCCTCGGCTATGATGGGCTTTGAGAACCTTTCTGTGCTGGCGCATAAGGCGGAGGATATGTTCTTCGTTATCCGCGAGAATCCTGATGTCATCACTGACGTAAGCTTCGTTTACGACCTGGTATTCCAGGTATCCGACTCCTACAAGGCGCAGATCGAGCTTATCCAGAACAACATTAACGGCGAGTATGAGCAGATGGATTTCAGCGAGCTCATCGACAAGCTGTTAAAGGCGCGCGACGCACTGGTAGGTGAAACCAAGGGCGATACCCCCGCACAGGCTGAAGCTATCGCTTCCGGCGCGGCTCCCGACCCGGAGGCTTCCGCAGCCAGCGGTGCAGCTCCCGCCGCACCCTCTCCCGCGGCAGACAACAAGACCACCGTCCGCGTATTCTTCGAGGACGGCTGCCAGATGGAGAACCTCCGCGCATTCCTGCTGATAAACACCATCAGGGACGCCTGCAAGGAGCTGGAATTCGAACCGGCAGATGTTGAAACCAACCCCGAAACTGCAAAGGAGATCGTGGACAAGGGCTTCCTTATCACGTTCGTTCCGCACGACAGTGTTGACGAGGTGCTCAAGGCGATCGAGAGCGCGCTCAATGTCCAGAGCTACGAAGTAGTAAGCACACCCGCTGCCGCTCCTGCAGAGCCTGCCAAGACAGAACTCCCGCCCGAGCCGAAGGCTGCCGCTCCCGCAGCAGCGCCTGCTCCCGCTCCGGCTGCTGCACCTGCACCGGCTCCCGCTGCCGCTCCTGCGCAGACCTCCGTTGAAAAGGCTCAGGCTGCCGTAGAAAAGGCTCAGGCTGCCGGCGGCGCCCAGAAGCAGTCCCTCATCAGCGTTAACCTTGCAAAGCTGGACGCTCTGCATGACATAGTCGGCGAGATCATCACGACCGAGTCAATGGTCATCTCCAACCCCGACCTCGACGGTCTGGAGCTTGAGAGCTTCAACAAGGCTGCACGTCAGCTCAGAAAGCTCACCAGCGAGCTCCAGGACACTGTAATGTCCATCAGAATGGTGCCGCTCGCAGGCGTATTCCAGAAGATGAACCGTATCGTCCGCGACATGAAGAAGAAGCTCAATAAGGACGTTGAGTTCGTTATGGAGGGCGAGGATACCGAGGTAGACAAGTCCATCGTGGACAGCCTCCAGGATCCGCTCATGCACCTTGTAAGAAACTGCATGGACCACGGTATCGAGGAGCATGTTGAAGAACGTACCGCAGAGGGCAAGCCCGCCAAGGGAACCCTCAAGCTCACTGCCCAGAACTCCTCCGGCGAAGTTATCATCACCGTATCCGACGACGGCGCAGGTATCGACCCTGAAAAGATCATGGCAAAGGCAAGAAAGCAGGGTATCCTCACCAAGCCCGAGAGCGAATACACCGAAAAGGAAATACAGAACCTCATTCTTCTCCCCGGTTTCTCCACCAATGAAACCGTTACCGAATTCAGCGGACGCGGCGTCGGCATGGACGTCGTAAAGGCGAACGTCGAGAAGTGCGGCGGTTCCATCATCGTTGACAGCAAGAAGGGTGTAGGAACTACATTCATCATCAAGATCCCGCTCACCCTCGCAATTATCGACGGTATGGAGATCACCGTAGGCGATCTGGTATTCACCGTTCCTATCTCAACTATCCGCGAGAGCTTCAAGGCGGAATCCAGCCAGATACTCCGCGACACAAAGAACAACGAGATGATCATGATACGCGGCGTTTGCTATCCTATCCTCCGCATGCATGAGAAATTCGCGATAGACACCGAGATCACCAATCTTGAGGACGGTATCCTGCTTCTTGTAGAAACCGACAACAAGAGCGTCTGCATTTTCGCCGACAAGCTCATCGGCGAGCAGCAGGTAGTCGTAAAGCCTTTCCCCGCATATCTCAACAAGTACAACATCAAGGGCGAGGGTCTTTCGGGCTGCACGATCATGGGCGACGGCAGCATTTCGCTGATCATCGACACCAATACGCTTATCGGTTAAGGGGGAAATCAGCATGACTAATGATGTTATAAAGGAGGCTGTTGCAAAGCAGCAGTCCACCGACAGAAAGCTTTCCACAGACAATTCCGTGCTCGGCAAGGTTATGACCTTCCACATCGGCGACCAGATCTACGGCATCGAGATACAGTATGTCACCGAGATCATCGAGATGCAGCACATCACAAAGGTGCCGCACGTTCCTTCCTACATCAAGGGTATCATAAACGTTCGAAGCAAGGTCGTTCCGATCGTCGATATCCGCAGCCGCTTCGGCAAGGAGGAAATTCCCTACACCAGCCGCACCTGCATTATTATCCTTAGCTTCAACGAGCTGTCCGTCGGTATCATCGTCGACAGCGTCGCAGATGTTGAGGATATCCACTCCCACGATATCTCCGCAACTCCGGAGAACCGCTCCGTGAACACCAATTCCTTTATCCAGTACATGATACGCTCCGGCGACGACGTTAAGCTCATTCTCGACGTTGCCAAGCTGCTTGACGATGAGGGGTGACTCCTATGGAGATCTCTGACCGCGAATTCCATCGCCTTGTGGACTACATGCACGACAACTTCGGTATCAACCTTTCCTCAAAGCGCGTACTGATCCAGGGCAGACTGGGCAACATGCTGCACGAGCGCGGCTTCACCAGCTACGACCAGTACCTTGACGCCGTAATGGCTGATACCTCCGGTGCGGAAGTCACAACGATACTCAATAAGCTCACGACCAACCACACGTTCTTCATGCGCGAGCCGGAGCATTACACTTTCCTTAAAGAGGTAGTGCTCCCCTGGGCGGTTGCAAACGCAAAGAATCATGAACTGCGTATCTGGAGCGCGGGCTGTTCCTCCGGCGAGGAGTGCTACACCACGGCAATGCTGCTGGACGAATACTTCGGCAATGAAAAGAGCCTGTGGGACAGGCGTATCCTCGCAACGGACATCTCCAACAGCGTAATGGACAAGGCGAAAGCCGGCGTCTACAACATCGAGGGCATGAAAGGTCTTAGCCCGGAATGGAAACGCCGTTATTTCACGCAGGTAGACTCCGAGCATTACGAGATCTGTCAGGAAATAAAGGACCAGATAATCTTCAAGCCCTTCAACCTGATGGACGAAATGCCCGAAAAATACAAGCGCCGCCCGTTCGATCTCATTTTCTGCCGGAATGTTATGATATATTTCGACCAGCCGACAAAGAACGCGCTGGTGAACCGTTTCTACGATGTTCTGAAACCCGGCGGGTATTTCTACATAGGTCACGCAGAGAGCATTCCGCGCGGAGAAACCAAGTTCGAATACATCAAGCCCGCAATCTACCGCAGAGGGCTTGACACCTGACTGACAGGGGGCGAATTATGAGAAAGATAAGGCTGCTTGTTGTCGATGATTCTATCCTGTTCAGGGAAGTTCTGACCCGCTTCATCAGGCA
This sequence comes from uncultured Oscillospiraceae bacterium, assembly GCA_934456315.1. GTDB lineage: Bacteria > Bacillota > Clostridia > Oscillospirales > Ruminococcaceae > CAG-115. Next base: position 5,885 of record CAKSHG010000067.1, read on the forward strand.
GGATCCGGATATAGATGTTGTCGGCACTGCCGGCGACCCGTACTCCGCCAGGGATATGATACTCAAGTTCGAACCGGACGTTATGACCCTGGATATCGAAATGCCCCGCATGGACGGCGTCGCATTCCTGCGAAAGCTGCTGCCGCAGTACTATCTGCCGGTAATAACTGTTTCATCTTCCACCAACATGAAGCAGGCCGCGCTGGACGCAGGCTGCATAGAATTCATTCAGAAACCGCTTGCCCGCACAAACGCGGAAATGCAGAACTTTGCGCAGACCATCTGCCGCGCTGTAAAGAGCGCCTACGACCTCCACGGCGACCATTCCAAGGCAGAAGAACCGGAAGTGGTCCACACCAGCTTCGCCACCACGGCAAAGCGATTCCGCAAGAACGACGTAGTGCTTGCGCTGGGCGCCTCCACGGGCGGCACTGAAGCGCTGGAGCAGGTCATTAAGAACCTCCCGGCGGATTCCCCGGCAACAGTTGTCGTTCAGCACATGCCTGCCGGATTCACTAAGCTATATTCCGAGCGGCTCAACAAAAGCTGCCCGATGGAAGTCAAGGAAGCCGAGGACGGCGACCGGCTGCGTCGCGGGCTTGTTATAATCGGGGCAGGGGAGCATCATCTAAGGCTCTGCCACGACGCAAGAGGATATTATGTATCCTCAAAGCCCGGCGAAAAGGTTTCCGGACACTGCCCGTCGGTCGATGTCCTGTTCTCCAGCGTCGCCGACACCGCAAAGGCAAACGCCATCGGCGTTATCCTCACCGGAATGGGCCACGACGGCGCTGACGGTCTGCTGAAAATGCGGCAGTCCGGCGCGTTCACGATAGGGCAGGACAAGGCGACCTGCGTAGTTTACGGCATGCCGATGGAAGCGTACAATATCGGCGCTGTGCAGGTGCAGGCTCCGCTTTACAAGATCGCTGATATCATTCAGGATCAGCTTATATGACTATTGACAAAGCAGGATTAAATAATATAATATAAGTGTAGAAAGCCGATATATCTACACATGACGCACAAAAAAATTGACCCCCGAGCTGCAGCACGGGGGTTGAATTCTATACAAACTTTTTTATTATGGGAACCTCTAAAAACCGGTTTGAAAAGGGAAAATGGGTAAAGTGCGCCGAATGCGGTGAAAACCGACGAAGTAAGGCTGTATGCCTTACGAGGAGGTTTGAAGAAGCAGGCGGTGTACTATACACATTTTCCCTCAAACAAGGTTTTTAGAGGTGACCTTATATAGAATTTGATAGAACTTTCGAGGGAGAAATTCCATGAAAAGGAAAACCTTTTTGATCGCGGCGGGATTTGTCTTGCTTGCGGTGATAATTCTTGCGGTTTATTTCATAAATACGCCAAAACAAACGGTATCCTACAAAAAATCTATGCTCACAGATAACATCAGCAGTTTTGAAACGGCGGCAAAAACTGCCATGGCGCTTTATGAGGACGGCAACGAGGACGGCGTCTGGCTGTTTACGGTCGATACAGATGCGAATAATCTTGCTTGCAATAACGGCTATGAACATTTGCTCTATCCGTTGACCGAGGAGCAGAAAAAAGCGTTTGTGACGGTTAAATCCGTTTTCAGATTAGACCACCTTGGATTTGAGTATTTATATGTAAATGAGAATTTTGCGACGTTTGGAATTGCAAACGGCAGAGCCTCGTTTATCTATTCAAAATCCAACCAAAAGCCCGATTTTGTAAATTTGGCTGAAATTACGGATAAAAACCGTGTCTATGTTGAAAAGATTACCGATAATTGGTTTTATGCCTGCAAATAATCTTAGTGGCATCCATATTCATCACTTTACAATTTGGCGCTGTTATGCTGATAACAATTTTGGCAACTAATCGCAAATCTAAGAGTAACCGTTGATTTTCAAGATAATATCATTTTGCGGCTGACACCTTTTTCAGGCTCTCAGCCGCATTTATTATTGGTCACCTCTAAAAACCTTGTTTGAGGGAAAATGTGTATAGTACACCGCCTGCTTCTTCAAACCTCCTCGTAAGGCATACAGCCTTACTTCGTCGGCTTTCATCGCATTCGGCGCACTCTACCCATTTTCCCTTTTCAAACCGGTTTTTAGAGGTGCCCAATATAAAAAGGAACCATGTTAATGAAAACTGAAATTCGATGTATTCCACAAATAACTTGACTTTTATGCGGAATAGTAGTAAAATAAGAGATACACAGCGAAAAGCTGCGAATATTTACATTGAACGGCAGGGCTTTTGTTTAGCTCTGCAAGGAAAGGAAGTTCAGTATGATCAAGGTAACACTAGGAAACGGCGAAATCAAGGAGTTTGACGCTCCGCTGTCCGCATTCGACGCGGCAAGAGAACTCGGAGAGGCTAAGACTGCATGCGCAGCAGAGATAGACGGAAAGGTCTGCGACCTCCGTACCACCCTCACTGACGGCTGCACCGTGAAGTTCCTCACATTCGAGGATGAGCAGGGTCAGAGAGCATTCAACCACACTGCCTCACATGTTCTGGCTCAGGCAGTAAAGCGCCTTTTCCCGGCAACAAAGCTTGCCATCGGTCCGGCTATCGAGAACGGTTTCTACTATGATTTCGACACCGAGGAACCCTTCACCACCGAAACCCTGGCAAAGATCGAAGCAGAAATGAAGAAGATCGTCAAGGAGTCTATACGTCTTGAACACTTCACCATGGCTCCCGACGAAGCTATAAAGTACCTCGAGGAACAGGGCGAGCCGTACAAGGTCGAGCTCTGCCAGGAACATGCAGGCAAGGGCGAGCCCATCTCCTTCTACAAGCAGGGCGATTTCACCGACCTGTGCGCAGGTCCGCACCTGATGTCCACATCTCCGGTAAAGGCGTTCAAGCTCACCTCCGTAACCGGCGCTTACTGGCGCGGAAGCGAAAAGAATAAGATGCTCACCCGTATCTACGGCACAGCATTCCCGTCCAAGGACGCCCTCAACGCACATCTTGAGGCTCTCGAGGACGCTAAGCGCCGCGACCACAACAAGATAGGCAGAGAGCTTGAGTACTTCACAACCGTAGACTACATCGGTCAGGGTCTGCCGATACTCCTCCCCAAGGGCGCCAAGGTCGTTCAGATCATGCAGCGCTGGGTAGAGGACGTTGAAGCAAAGTGCGGCTGCCAGCTCACCAAGACTCCGTATATGGCAAAGCGCGAGCTTTACAAGATCTCCGGTCACTGGGATCACTACCTCGACGGAATGTTCGTACTCGGCGACCCCAACGATGAAACCAAGGAATGTTTCGCGCTCCGTCCGATGACCTGCCCGTTCCAGTATCAGGTATTCCTGAACAGACAGCGCAGCTACCGCGACCTCCCGATGCGCCTGACAGAAACCTCCACACTGTTCCGCAATGAGGACAGCGGCGAGATGCACGGTCTTATCAGAGTTCGTCAGTTCACGATCTCCGAAGGTCACTATATCCTCCGTCCTGAGCAGCTCGAGGACGAGTTCAGAAACTGCCTGGAGCTTGCAAAGTACTGCCTGGATACCGTAGGTCTGCTTGAGGACTGCACATTCCGCTTCTCGCAGTGGGATCCCGCTAACCCCAAGAACAAGTACGAGGGTACCCCCGAGCAGTGGGAAGTTGCTCAGGCTACAATGAAGACCATTCTCGACGACCTCGGCGTTGAATACACCATAGGTATCGACGAGGCCGCATTCTACGGTCCTAAGCTCGATATCCAGTACAAGAACGTTTTCGGCAAGGAAGATACCCTGGTAACTATCCAGATCGACATGCTGCTTGCACAGCGCTTCGGTATGGAATACGTAGATGTTGACGGCACTAAGAAGAATCCGTATATCATTCACCGTACAAGCCTCGGCTGCTATGAGCGTACCCTGGCATACCTGCTTGAAAAGTACGCAGGAGCACTCCCGCTGTGGCTGTCGCCGGAACAGGTTCGTATCCTCCCGATCACCGACCGTGCAAAGGAATACGCAGAGAGCATCGCAAAGCGCTTCGACGATATGAATATCCGCGTTACCGTTGATAACCGCAACGAAAAGATCGGCTACAAGATCCGTCAGGCTCAGCTTGAAAAGATCCCGTACTTCTTCATTCTCGGCGATAAGGAAGTAGAGGACAACACCGTATCCCTCCGCTCACGCAAGGACGGCGACCTCGGCGCTTCCCCCGTTGAGGAAGTTATCGCAAAGATTCTCAAGGAAAACGCAGAAAAGACCAGATGATTCACCACAGAAAGGTAGTGTATTATGGCTAATCAGCAGATGTCCCCTGAACAGATGAAGGCATTCAA
>CAKSHG010000068.1 GCA_934456315.1 uncultured Oscillospiraceae bacterium
TTCGTCAAACCTCCTCGTAAGGCATACAGCCTTACTTCGTCGGCTTTCATCGCATTCGGCGCACTCTACCCATTTTCCCTTTTCAAACCGGTTTTTAGAGATTCCCTTATAGTTTTCCTCCTTTTTTTATACACGGTCATCAAACCTGTCCGTCCGGCATATAAATTTATCACCAACTACTGTAAACGGAGATATAACGATATGGACAGCACCTTACTTATGCCGCCAAAACCGGACATGCCCTCCACGCACCCCGCCGATACACATGCAGACTTTAATTCCTACAGATCCTTCCCCACGCTGACCGGAATGGTCGGAAAACAGCAGCCACACACTGCGGAACCGCCATCGCAGAACTCCGAACCATCACTGCTCACGGAGCCGCTCACCGACTCCAGCACTGAAGCCGCTGACCCTCCCCGCGCTGAACACCGCTCCTACCGCCGCAGGAGCGGTATCCCTCCGCTGTATACGCTTACAGCCGCAGCGGGACTTGCCGCGGGAGTGTTCGCCGCGGCTTCCCTGCCCGCAGGAGCAGACCTCTCCGGGAATATCCTGTGCCGCTCCGGAGGATTCCTGGAGCTGCTGCTTGGCAGGCTCGCATGGTGCGGAGCTTTCCTGCTGGCGGAATATATCTGCGGATTCTTCGCGCTGGGGAGGCTGCTCGTGTGGCTCGTTCCACTGATGTGCGGACTCGGCACAGGCGCGGCGCTCGGCGCAGCTTTTATGCTCAACGGAGTTGACGCGCTCTGGCTGGTGCCCGGCTGTGCCGTCTGCACCGCCGTGGTGATATTTGCCGCAAGAAACTCCGCAGAGATGTCGGCGCAGCTGCTGCGGCTGTTGTCCACAAACAAAAACAGTATCGTTTCGACTAGCCCAGCCGCCGGGGAATACACCCTGCGTTTTCTGGTCAGTCTTGCGATACTGTCTGCTTATGCGATTGCCGAAGCGGCGCTGCGTATGAGCGTTATTTCAGCGTGATAGTGAACGACCTGCTGGTTTTAACGGAGCTCCAGCCTCTGGTGGAACAGCCCTTGGCTTCAAGGTCATCAAAGAACTTCTGCTGGCTCACCATTGCAACAAGGCTGTCCATAAGTCCTTTCTGTACATAGACCGTGGTTTCCATTATGCCGTTCTGGTAGTTCCGGGCAGCCTGGTCAACAAGACCGCTGTAAGCGCTGCTGGCGTCGGAATATATCGTGATTCCCATAACTTCGCTGTAGGAATACTTTGTGGACGTAGCGGAGGGCACCGGGAAGAAATTGCGCACTGTATGGTCGGTGAACATCTGCGAATCAGGTATGCAGAAGTACTCATAAGTACCCGCATCGTCCCAGGTGACGTCCATATGATACCACTCGCCGTCAAGCTGGAGCATGTTCCACATGTGGTCCTCTCCGGCGTACCCTGCAACGCAGAAGCACTGGATACCGACCGCCTGACAGAGGTACATGAAAGCCTTCGCATAGCCCTCGCAGAGCGCCTCACCGTACAGCAGCGGACCGTCCGCCTCCGATTTGTAGCTGGGAGCCTTGGCGTTGTAGGTCGTCATTTCGGTGATAGAGTCGTGGATAACCAGCACTCTGTCGAACAGGTCGTCCTGCGCAAGCGCCTTGTCGATTATCTTCTGCGCAGCTGCGTCAAACAGGGGCTGGAGCTTTTCAACCTCTGTCTTTGTGCGGGAAAAATCCAGGGTAGCACCGTACAGGTTATCGTCAAGCGACACATAGCGATAACCGTTCGCCAACCAGAAGAACTGCGGATTATCATAGTCGAACGCCCAGTATGCGGATTCCAGGTCGGAAACCGTATACTCATTCCTGCGAATGTCCAGGTCGCCCTGGTATGCTGCCGCGCTGTTGTAGATTATCCCATAGAGCTTTTTCTGCTTTGCGGTCAGCGTATTGTAGGCGTACTTGCTCTTGTAATCCTCAAGGATACTCTCGCCGGGGAGCGCAGACGAAACAGCCGCGCTGCCGATGGTGTATTCCTCGGTGAGATACCTCCCGGACCAATTGCTCTTGGAAGCAAGAATGCGCAGCTTCGCAGTCTTGCTGACAGTTATCCCCTTTGTCGTATACAGGGCGGAGGACTTTGTCGGCTTGCTGCCGTCCATGGTGTAGTAGAACTTTACTCCGGAGGCTGTCGAGGACAGCTTTACATTTACCGCGCCGTCATAGCTCCCGCCCGCATTTGTGACACTGACCTTGGGAGTGAGCTTGTATTTTACCGTTACAGTCTTGCTCTTGACACCGTTTTTCTGCGCGTAGAAATTCAGCGTGGTGTTCTTGGTTATCTTGAGCGTTTTGGTGTACAGCTTATAATTCCCGCCGGTGCTGTAGTATATCTCCGCGCCGTTATCTGCGGTCAGCTTGACGGACATCGAGCCGGAGGCCGAATATGTACCGGACTTTCTGGAAGCCTTTGGTGCTGAAACGCTTTCAGCCGCGTAAGCGACCGAAGCAGTGCCTATGTACTGCTGAACGGGTGCGCTGAATACCCCGGCGGAAATAACCGCCGCGAGGACAGCGCTTAATATCTTTCTTTTCATATATGCTCCTTGTTATATGGCTATCATGTACTAAAATTCCATGGTTTTAATAATTATATTATATCAAAATGCACGAACATTGTCAATAGAAAAAACCGGAGCCCCATACGGGACTCCGGTCATTTATCTATTCAGCAATGTTTATCAATACATGCCGCCCATGCCGCCTGCGGGCATTGCGGGAGCCGCAGGAGTTTCCTCGGGCTTGTCAGCTACGAGGGATTCTGTTGTCAGTACCATTGCTGCAACGGAAGCTGCATTCTGAAGTGCGGAACGTGTTACCTTTGCAGGGTCAACGATACCAGCGGAGATCATGTCGCCGTAGGTTTCGGTGTAAGCGTCGAAACCGTAGCCTACCTTGCCCTCGCGGTTGATGGTGTCGATGATAACGGAACCTTCCAGACCTGCGTTCAGAGCGATCTGACGTACCGGCTCCTCAAGAGCGCGGAGAACGATCTTCGCACCGGTCTTTTCATCGCCCTCGAGGGTATCAACGAGAGCCTTTACAGCAGGCATTGCGTTGATGAGCGCAGTACCGCCGCCGGCTACGATGCCTTCCTCAACAGCTGCCTTGGTAGCTGCGAGAGCGTCCTCGATGCGGAGCTTCTTCTCCTTCATCTCTACCTCGGTAGCAGCGCCGACCTTGATCACGCCTACGCCGCCGGAGAGCTTAGCCAGTCTTTCCTGGAGCTTTTCCTTATCGAACTCGGAAGTGGTGTTCTCGATAGCGTTCTTGATCTCGTGAACTCTGTCCTTGATAGCGTCCTTGTCGCCGCAGCCGTCAACGATGATGGTGTTCTCCTTGTTGACCTTGACCTGCTTAGCGCGGCCGAGCTGGTTGATCTGGGTTTCCTTGATGTCAAGACCGAGCTCCTCGGTGATGACCTCGCCGCCGGTCAGGATAGCGATATCCTTGAGCATTTCCTTACGTCTGTCGCCGAAGCCCGGAGCCTTGACAGCAACGCATACGAATACGCCTCTGAGCTTGTTCAGGATAATGTTGGTCAGAGCGTCGCCCTCAACGTCCTCTGCGATGATGACGAGCTTCTTGCCTGCCTGTACGATCTGCTCGAGCAGCGGAAGAACGTCCTGGATAGAGGAGATCTTCTTATCTGTGATGAGAATGTACGGATCGTCGATAACTGCTTCCATCTTATCGGTATCAGTTACCATGTAGGGGGAGATGTAGCCGCGGTCGAACTGCATGCCCTCAACTACCTCGGAGTAGGTTTCAGCGGTCTTGCCCTCTTCAAGGGTGATAACGCCGTCAGCAGTTACCTTCTCCATTGCCTCTGCGATGAGCTTGCCGACGCTCTCGTCGCCAGCGGATACAGTTGCAACTCTCTCGATATCCTTGCTGCCGTTTACAGCCTGGGAATTCTTCTTGATCTGCTCAACAGCTGCGTCAACTGCCTTCTGCATGCCCTTCTTAACTACCATCGGGTTTGCGCCTGCTGCGATGTTCTTCATGCCCTCGCGAACCAGAGCCTGTGCAAGCAGTGTAGCGGTCGTAGTACCGTCGCCTGCTGCGTCGTTGGTCTTGGTCGCAACTTCCTTTACGAGAGCTGCGCCCATGTTCTGGAATGCGTCCTCAAGCTCGATCTCCTTGGCGATGGTAACACCGTCGTTGGTGATCAGCGGGCTGCCGTACTTCTTGGAAAGAACTACGTTTCTGCCCTTCGGACCGAGTGTGATCTTGACTGTATCAGCCAGGGTGTCGATACCAGCCTGGAGAGCCTTGCGGGCTTCTTCGCCGTAAATAATATCCTTAGCCATGATAAATTTCCTCCTTGTGTTCGATTATTCTACAACTGCCAGAATGTCAGACTGTCTGAGTATGGAGTATTCAACGCCGTCCACCTTTACTTCGGTGCCTGCATACTTGCTGATGAGCACTCTGTCGCCGACCTTGACGTTCATAACGATGTCCTTGCCGTCAACGTTTCCGCCGGGGCCTACTGCCACTACCTCTGCGACGGAGGGCTTCTCCTGTGCGGAAGCTGTCAGGATTATACCGCTCTTGGTGGTTTCCTCGGCTTCGACCATCTTTATAACTACGCGGTCTGCTAAAGGCTTGATTGTCATATATATTTCCTCCTTAAAATAATTATGTACGTCATTCAGGTTTAGCACTCTATTTCCTTGAGTGCTAATTATATTTTACCCATTATTCAGAAAAAATCAAGGGGTAAACCGGATTTTTTTTGCATTTTCGTGAAACTTGCAACATATTTAATAATTTCGCATGCGATTATTAAGCAAATGTGCACAAATTCAAACTCTCTGAAATGTATCATAATTCGCGCTGTTTTTTATTGATTTTTCTTATATAATATGATAAAATAAAGGGATAGAGAAATTATATGCTGGAGGTAGAAAGAATATGGCAGCTGTAGTACCAAAGAGAATTGCTTCCGGAATAATCAACGCGCTCAAGGGCGGCGTAGTGCCGCGGACCGGGCTTGGATACATCGCGGTAGGGCGCACCGCGGAGATAAATGCGCTGCTCCACGATGTGGACATCACCGAGGAAGGCGGAGCGTTCTTCCGCTTTATCGTAGGACGTTACGGCAGCGGAAAGAGCTTCATGCTCCAGACTATGCGTCAGCACCTCATGGACCGGGGTTTTGTCACCGCCGACGCCGACCTCTCCCCGGAGCGCCGCCTGATGGGCACAAAGGGACAGGGACTCGCGACCTACCGCGAGCTGATGCGCAACATGAGCGTCCGCACCAAGCCGGACGGCGGAGCGCTCCCGCTGATACTTGAAAAGTGGATAACCAATATCCGCACCGACGTAGTCGCCGAGGGAGTCAGCCCGGACGACCCGTTCTTCGACTCCGCAGTTGAAAAGAAGATATACACCAGGATAAGCGGTCTTGAGGACATGGTGCACGGCTTCGACTTCGCGCGGGTCATCAATGCCTACCATAAGGCGTTCACCGCCGGAAACGACGAGAAAGCCTCCTGCGCCGTGCGCTGGCTGCGCGGAGAGTACTCCACCAAGACAGAGGCAAAGCAGGACCTCGGCGTGAACGTCATAATCACCGACGACAACTGGTACGACTACATCAAGCTGCTGACCGCATTCTTTGTAAGCGCAGGCTATAAGGGATTCGTCATCATGATAGACGAGCTGGTCAACATCATGAAGATACCCCACGCAGTGACCCGCCAGTACAACTACGAGAAGATACTCATGATGTACAACGACGTGATGCAGGGAAAGGCGTCACACCTCGGCATAATCATGGGCGGCACTCCCCAGTGCATAGAGGACACCCGCCGCGGGATATTCAGCTACGACGCGCTGCGCTCCCGGCTGGAGCGCGGACGTTTTGCCACCGACGAAACCCACGACATGCTCGCGCCTATAATCAAGCTCCAGCCGCTCTCCTATGAGGAAATGACGGTGCTCTGCGAAAAGCTCGCCGAGATACACGCCGGGCTGTACGGCTACGAAAACCGCATGACCCTCGATGACAGGATATACTTTATAAAGGCGGAATTCAGCCGCGTAGGCGCTGAAACCAACATCACGCCCCGCGAGATGATACGCGACTTCATAGAACTGCTGAACATCGCAATGCAGAATCCCGACAAGACCATCGCCCAGCTCATGGGCGAGGACAGCTTTGAATTCTCAAAGCCCGACGGCGATAGTTCCACTGCCGGCTCCGACGGTTCAACGGACGGGTTCGAGGATTTTGAGCTGTAACCGCTCCGCTGTATTAAGGAGGTGACGAAATGTCCGACGTATTTTCCCGGTTCGCCCCGTTCATTCAGGAATACATCTACCGCTGCAAGTGGGAGGAGCTGCGGGAAATCCAGGTGCTCGCCGCCCGGGCGATATTCGACACCGACGAGAACCTCCTGCTCTCCAGCGGCACGGCAAGCGGCAAGACCGAGGCCGCATTCCTCCCGGTGCTGACCCAGCTGTGGGAGAATCCCTCCGCGAGCGTAGGCGTGCTGTACCTCTCGCCGCTCAAGGCGCTGATAAACGACCAGTTCGAGCGCCTTGAGGGACTCCTTGAGGAAGCCGCGATACCCGTCACCAAGTGGCACGGCGACGCCTCCGCCGCCGCCAAGAAGCGCGTGATGAAACACCCGCAGGGCATTATCCAGACCACGCCGGAATCCCTGGAAAGCATGCTGATGCACAACTCCAGCGGAGCCTACCGGCTGTTTTCCGACCTGCGGTTCGTCATCATCGACGAAATGCACTACTTCATGGACAACGACCGTGGATTGCAGCTTCTGTGCCTGCTGGAGCGCCTTGCAAGGCTCATCGGGTACCACCCCCGCCGGATAGGGCTTTCCGCCACCCTCGGCGACTGCACCAGCGCGGTGCAGTGGCTCAACACCGACAGCGGCAGGGACTGTATCGTCCCGAAATGCCACGAAAAAGGACGCGCGCTGCGGCTTTCCGTCAGGTTCTTCCCGATAAAGGAGAAGATACCGAACTCCGACAGCAAGATACTGCTCCAGAATTACTACGACTACCTATTTGAAAGCACCTGGAACAGGCACTGTATACTTTTCTCCAACTCCAAGGGCGAGGTGGAGGAGAACATCGCCCACCTCCGGAAAATAGCCGCAGAACGCCGCCTGCCGGACAACTACCTTGTCCATCACGCCAACATCTCCCCCGCCCTGCGGGAATTCACCGAGCAGAAGATGAAGTCCTCCGAGCAGCCCGTCTGCACAGGAGCCACCGTCACGCTGGAGCTGGGGATAGACCTCGGAAAGCTCGAGCGGATAGTCCAGACCGGCTGCCCGCTCACTGTTTCCGGACTGGTCCAGCGCCTTGGACGCACCGGGCGGCGCGGCGGCATTGCGGAAATGCGTTTCGCGTTCCGGTGGGACATGAGCCTGCCTCCGCAGGAGTTCTACAAGGAGATAAACTGGGATTTCGTGATGTGTATCGCGATGATACTGCTCTACACCCGGGAGCGCTGGATAGAGCCGATGTACCTCCCGAAGCTCCCCTACAGCCTGCTGTACCACCAGACTATGAGCTGGCTTTCCTCCCAGGGAAGCGTAAAGCCGCAGGAGCTTGCCCGCTACATTCTCACACTGGGAGTGTTCAGGCATGTCACCAAGGCGGACTACCTGATATTGCTCCGCCACATGCTGGAAAACGGTCAGATAGAGCGCGGCGAGGACGGCGGGCTGCTGGTCGGTGAAAAGGGCGAGGCCGCGGTCAACAACTACGAGTTCCTCGCAGTGTTCTCCGTTCCGTCGGAATTCTCCGTGCGCTGCAACGCCGAGGAGATAGGCACAGTGCAGACACCGTTCCCGGAAAAGGCGCAGTTTGCGCTTGCGGGACAGGCGTGGGAGGTCACCGAGCTGGACCTCAAGGAGCGCCGCATTTTCGTAAAGCACATTCCCGGTATCTCCGCGAATATGTGGCAGGATACCGGCAACGAATACGTCCACACCAAGGTCATGAAGAAGCTGCACGAAGTGCTTTGCAGCGACGAGGAATACGCATTCCTGGACGATTCCGCGAAAAAGCGCCTGAAGCAGATACGCACATCATGCCGCAATGCGGCGATGGCTAACGCGAATATCGCCGATTCAGAAAACCGCCTTGCCGGCGGCAGCATTGCCTTTTCCGGCGGGCGGGCGCTGAAGATAACGCCCACGCTGTACGCAGTGTTCCCGTTTCTCGGGACGCGCGCCTGCATGGCTCTGATGTACGAGCTGCGGCAGCGCGGATTCGGAGCGAATGTGTGGCTGCACCGGTACATTCCGGTGTGCATCGAGGTCAAGACCGACCGCAGCCTTGAGGAGCTGGAAACCGCCCTCGCCGAGATAAAGCGCAATGGCGCGGATAAGTACAGCTTCAGGATCCCGGACAACTGCGAGATATCCGGAAAATACAACGACTACATTCCCCGGGAGCTGCTGAAAAAGCAGTACGTCGAGGACTACCTCGATACCGTAGACATGAAAGAAAACCTGTAAGGAGAACTGCAATGAAACTGATGTTTGCTTCGGATATACACGGCTCCGCGCTCTACTGCGAAAGAATGCTGGAGGCTTACTCCCGCGAGGGCGCGGTCAGGCTCTGCCTGCTTGGTGATATCCTCTACCACGGTCCGCGCAACGACCTTCCGGAGGGTCACGCGCCGAAAAAGGTCATCGCGCTGCTGAATCCGATGAAGTCGCAGCTGATGTGCGTGCGCGGCAACTGCGACACCGAGGTTGACCAGATGGTGCTGGAATTCCCGGTGCTCGCGGATTACGCGCTGATATTCGAGGGCGGTCGCTGCTTCTACCTCACCCACGGGCACCACTATAATCCGCAGGACCTGCCGCCGCTGAATCCCGGCGACATCCTGATAAACGGTCACACCCACGTTTTCAAAGCGGAGTGCGTTAATGGGATCCACTGCCTGAACGACGGATCCGTTTCCCTGCCGAAAGAGGGCAAGCCCCGCAGCTACATGATATACGAGGACGGAGTGTTCACGATAAAGCAGCTCGAATCCGGCGAGCCGCTGCTGACCTACGCGCTGTAACGCTGATGGAGAGGATAAAATGTCATTCAGTTCAGATATCAAAAAAGAATTATGCGATGTGAAGAGCCTTTCCCCGCAGCAGGCTGAATCAATGCTGTACGGCATAATGTACGCCTCCCGCATGGACGAGGGACGCCCCCTCATACAGACCGAAAACCTCGACCTGATGAACGCCGCCGGGGAGCTGATACGGACAGTTTTCCCGAAGGCTCACACCGGTATAGTGCGGCTGGTGAAGAACTCCGGCTCGCTGTACACGCTGAAAGTTCGCAGCGGCTGGGAGGACATCGCGGAGCGCTTCGGGGATTTCTCGGAGATAAGCGGCAACGCTGTCAACGGCGGCGACGAGGAAAGCGGAGCTTTCCTGCGGGGAGTGTTCGTAAGCTGCGGCTCCGTCACCGACCCCAACAAGGAGTATCACCTGGAGCTGGTGCTCCCGGAAAACGACCGGACTCCGGCTCTGCTGGATTTCATCGCGGAGCACGGAATGTCCCTCAAAGAAACGACGCGGGGCGGCAGCCGCTCCAAACGGACGGTGCTCTACGCGAAAGAGAGCGAGCTTATCGAGGATTTCCTGACCTACATCGGCGCCGCGAATCACTCGATGGAGATAATGCAGGTGAAGATAGTCAAGGACTTCCGCAACCGCGTCAACCGCTCCGTTAACTGCGAAAACGCCAACCTGGACAAAACCGTCGCCGCCTCCAACAAGAGCACTGCCGACATCGAGTACATATTCAGCACCATGGGTGCGGACTGGCTGTCGCCGGACCTGCGGGAAACCGCGCGGCTGCGCGTGGAAAACCCGGAAATGTCCCTGTCGGAGCTGTGCGGGCTGTTCCCCGAAAAGATAAGCCGCAGCGGGCTGAACCACCGCCTGAAGAAGCTGTCCCGCCTTGCGGAGGAGCTGCGCGGCGGGAAACCGGAGTAAGCGTGTGCGTGTTTCCGTTATGCATGAAAAACGGCTTACTTATCCGGCGAAATTAGTCATTATTTCCGACGGCTTTCCCCTTGACAAATAT
>CAKSHG010000069.1 GCA_934456315.1 uncultured Oscillospiraceae bacterium
TTCTTCGCAAGGTAGCCGTGCTCCACAAGCTCATCGAGGTCGATGAGCAGGGGATTCCCCGCGAACGAGGAAAACGGCTGGTAGGGGGAATCCCCGTAGCCGGTGGGACCTATCGGCAGTACCTGCCAGTATTTCTGACCGGCTTCCTTGAGCCAGTCGGCGAACTTTTCGGCTTCCGCGCCGAACGTGCCTATGCCGTAGGGGGACGGCAGGCTGGAAATGTGCATCAGTATTCCGCAGCTTCTCATATAGTCAGCCTCCTTTATTTGTCGGGGGTCATGTCGACATGTTCTTCAAGTATCTCATCGACGAGTTCCTCCTCGGCTAGCTCCTCCTTTTTCTCGGCGGGGGGGACTGCCTGGAGTTTTTTCGTCCATATCCCGGATTTGTAGAATGCGACCGACATGATGGTCGCGATGATCCAGGCGATGGGCCAGGATATCCAGATACCAGTAACGCTGTCCATCGCATAGCGCAGGATAAACGCCAGGATAACGCGCAGGATAAGGTCGGTGAAGGTCGCCGCCATGAAGCAGCCCATGCTCTCGCTGCCGCGGAGAACTCCGTCACAGAGGAGCTTCAGGCATATCACGAAGTAGAACGGCGCGACAGTCTGGAGGAACTGAACGCCGGTATCCATTGCGAGCTGGGAGCTGTCCTCGTTCATGAAGAGCGACAGCAGGGGAGTGCTAAGAATGAAGAACAGCAGGAAGAACACCGCCGCAGTCGCCAGCGAGAATATCAGCACCGAGCGGAAGCCCTTCTTTATTCGCTCCGGCTTGTTTGCGCCGATGTTCTGCGCGGTGAAGCTGGACATGCCGTTTCCGATGGTGGTGAAGCAGGTTATCGCGAAGGTGTTGAGCTTTATCGCGGCAGAGTAGCCCGCAACGATGGACGAGCCGAAGAAGTTCACCATGTACTGAATGAACAGGTTGCCGACCGAGATGAAGCTCTGCTGGAGCACGCTGGGGACGGCGACCTTGCTGATATCCGCAAGAGCGGCTCCGCTGAACAGCCTTCCGCCCTCTATCTTCATGGACTTGACGCGGCGCAGCAGCAGGAACAGTGCGAGGACGCATGCCGCGCCCTGTGCGGCGAACGTAGCCCACGCCGCTCCGGCAACGCCCATCTGCAGCGGAATGATGAGTATGCAGTCGAGGATAACGTTGCCGACCGAACTGCCGATGAGCAGGTAGAGCGGGGTCTTGCTGTCGCCGAGGGAGTTGAAGATACCCGTGACGACGTTGTACAGGAACAGGAAAACGAATCCTCCGGTGTATATCATGAGGTACAGGCAGCCATCGTCGAAGATGTTGTCAGGGGTCTGTACCCACTGCATGAACACTCCGCTGAACAGCACGCCGACCACGGTCAGCACTGCGGAAAGCGCTGTTCCCGAGATGAGCGCGGTGGAGATGCAGGTCTTGGTCATCGGCATGTTTCCCGCGCCGAAGTGCTTGCTTATAACTACCGAGCAGCCTATCTGGCAGCCGACCGCCACCGCCATGAATATCATGGTTATCGGGTAGCTTGCGCCGATGGCGGCGAGGGCGTCCTCCCCGGCGAACTTGCCCGCGATGACGCTGTCCGCGATGTTGTACATCTGCTGGAACATAACGCTGATGAACAGCGGTATGGTGAACATTATCAGCGATTTTCCCGGGCTCCCTACTGTTAGATCCTTGTTCATTGATGTTGCTTCTTTCTTATGTATAGTCTGCGGCGGTCTGTCTGTGATTTTTGCCGCCTTTTGATAGGATTATATCACAAAATTCCCCCAAAGTAAACTTTATTATAATAGATTCAGCGGTTTTTGGGCAGATTTTGCATGATTACGACAAAAAAGCACTAGACAAATAATTTTTTTTGTGATATCCTATAAACGTAAACATAAGGGGATACTGCGGTATTCCCGGAATATAAATGATGAGAGGATAAAATCAATGACCAACATTCCTGAAATCAAGCTTGGCGTAGTTGCAGTATCCCGTGACTGCTTCCCCGAGAGCCTTTCCGTTAACAGACGCAAGGCTGTCATCAAGGCTTACACCGACAAGTACGGCGCAGCGGACATCTACGAATGTCCCATCTGTATCGTTGAGAGCGAGATCCACATGGTCCAGGCTCTTGAGGATATCAAGAAGGCAGGCTGCAACGCTCTGTGCGTATACCTCGGCAATTTCGGTCCGGAGATCGCAGAAACCCTGCTCGCAAAGCACTTTGACGGTCCTGTTATGTTCGCAGCTGCGGCAGAGGAGGACTCCAATACCTCCCTTATTCAGGGCAGAGGCGACGCTTACTGCGGCATGCTGAACGCTTCCTACAACCTGAAGCTCCGCAACATCAACGCTTACATACCCGAGTACCCCGTTGGCACCGCTGACGAAGTAGCTGACATGATCCACGAGTTCCTGCCCGTTGCAAGGACCATCGTTGGTCTGCGCGACCTGAAGATCATCTCCTTTGGTCCGCGTCCGCTGAACTTCCTCGCATGCAACGCTCCCATCAAGCAGCTCTACAACCTCGGCGTTGAGATCGAGGAGAACTCCGAGCTTGACCTGTTCGAGGCGTTTAACAAGCACGCTGACGACCCCCGTATCCCTGACGTTGTCGCAGACATGGCCAAGGAACTCGGCGACGGCAACAACAAGCCGGAGATCCTGCCCAAGCTCGCGCAGTACGAGCTGACCCTGCTTGACTGGATCGAGCAGCACAAGGGCTACAGAAAGCACGTTGCGATCGCAGGCAAGTGCTGGCCGGCATTCCAGACCCAGTTCGGCTTCGTACCCTGCTACGTCAACTCCAGACTGACCGGCAGAGGCATTCCGGTTTCCTGCGAGGTAGATATCTACGGCGCGCTGTCCGAGTTCATCGGCACCTGCGTATCCCAGGACGCTGTTACACTGCTCGATATCAACAACACCGTTCCGGCTGATATGTACAACGAGTCCATCAAGGGCAAGTTCAACTACAAGCACACCGATACATTCATGGGCTTCCACTGCGGCAACACCTGCTCCAGCAAGCTGTCCAAGTGCGCAATGAAGAACCAGATGATCATGGCGAGAAGCCTGCCTGTTGAGGTTACAAACGGTACTCTCGAGGGCGACATCGTTCCCGGCGACATCACATTCTTCAGACTTCAGTCCACATCTGACGCGCAGATCCGCGCTTACGTTGCACAGGGCGAGATCCTTCCTGTTGCCACCAAGTCCTTCGGTTCCATCGGTATCTTCGCGATTCCGGAGATGGGCAGATTCTACCGCCACGTTCTCATCGAGAAGAACTACCCGCACCACGGCGCAGTTGCTTTCGGTCACTACGGAAAGGCTCTGTTCAATGTGTTCAGATACCTCGGCGTTGAGGATATCGGATTCAATCAGCCTGCCGGCATGATGTATCCGAGCGAGAATCCTTTCGTTAAGTGATAAATCTAGTAATAAATAAGGGGCTGCGGTCGCAGCCCCTTTTTTTATGCTATAGCGTGTTTTTATACTCGGGTGAATATCTCCGCTTCCTTGCTAAGCTGGTCGGCGATATTCTTGTTGTCGTCCATTCGGCTGGAGATACGGTTCATGTCCGCGACAAGCACCTGCGTGCTCTCGGCGGTCCCGCTGACTCCGGTCACGCCCTCCTTTATTGCCGTGGAAATGCTGTCGATGGACTGGGCGATGTTCGTCATGTTCCTGCGCAGCTCGTCGGTTTTCGCGGCGAAGTCCTCCATCGTGTTTTCGATGTGGTCGGCATGCTCACGGTACTGCACGCCGGACTGCACGAAATTCTCGAACTCCGGAAGTATCTGCTGCTGCATGTAGTCCAGCAGCTCGGTCGCGTGTCCTGAAAGATTCTTTACGGCGGTCTTGACTACACCGTTTATCTGCTGGATATTGTCCGCGGATTCCCGTGAGGACTCCGCGAGCTGGCGTATCTCGTCCGCGACTACCGCGAAGCCCTGTCCGGCTGCGCCGGCCCTTGCCGCCTCTATCGACGCGTTTATCGCAAGCAGGTTCGTGTTCCTGGATATCTGCTGTATCTGCTTTGTCAGGCTGTCTACCTGGTCTACGCTTTCGCTGGAGGCTATGTCCTCGCGAAGCTCCTCGACCATGGTGTTCACCTTTTCGTGGGTGGTTTCCATGTTGCTGCGGGCGGAATTCTCGATCCCCTCCGCGTGCTGCTTCATCTCAATGCTGAACTGCGCTATCTCCTCGGTGCGCACCGCAATGTCGTTCACCTCGCGCTCAACATCGGCGGTGTTCTGGTTTATCGCCGCCGCGCTCTCGGACATCTCCGCCATCGTCGCGGACAGCTCCTCGGTCAGCGCGGACATCGAAGCGGCGCTGTCAGTGGAGGTCTGTACGCTTCCGAGTACCTCGGATACGACCTCCTCCATGAGCTGGGTGTTGCCGGAAATTACCCTGAATATGCTCTGGAGCTTTTCCATGAACACGTTGAAGCCGTCGCGCACTGCTGCAAGCTCACCGTTGCAGCGAACCTTTATGCGGCGGGTGAGGTCGCCCTCGCCGCGGTCGATATCCGCGATTATGCCGCGTATCTCGTTCTTCACTGCGACCAGCGGACGTATAACGAACACCACGACCACGACCGCAGCCGCCACGAACGCCAGCGCGCTCAACATGACGAGCACCATACTAAGCCGCACGGAATCCCGGGATACGCTGTCGAGGGAAGCCCTGGCGCTGTCCGCGCTGGCAGTCGCGGAGCTTATCAGCCTTGCTGCGGCGTTCTCAACGCTGTTGGCGCAGTCGGAAAGCTCTCCGTTTGCAAGCGCGTATGCCTTTTCATTTTCGCTCGCGCCGCTGAACGCCAGCAGGTCGGCGAGGTGGTAGTTGAACTGGCTGATACCGTCCTTCAGCGCCTGGAAGTCGTCCATGTCCTGTGCGGAAACTGACTTCTCGTACTCGTCCAGGGAAGCCCCGAGGTCGGACTGTATCGTGCGCAGCTGCGTGACGATATTCAGCATGGAATCGAGGTCGGTCGCAACGATGTGCGACAGCGCATAGGTGTGCAGCGACTGTGTGTCCTGACGTATCTCCCCCAGCGCTTCTATGCTGGGCAGGGAAGTGTCTGCTATCTCAGAAGCGCTGCTGCTGACGCTGCGGATATTATTCGTTGACACGATGTTCGACATCACCGAAGCCAGTCCGAGGATAAGCACCGGAATGAGTATCAGAAGTATCATCGTTCCTCTTTTTTTCATTTCAGCACCTCCTTAATCCACTACCGACGCGGATATCTCCGTGGCGAGATTGTCCGCAAGCTCCTGCGCACTCATGTGCGCGGGATTCCCCGCGAGAATCGTATCCGCAAAATCGACGCAGGGCGTCCAGAACTTGTTGCCGACGCGCTGGAGCTTTCCGTACTCCGACTGCGCGATGACCGCCTGGATAGCCGCGACCTTTGAAACCGCGTCGGAAGCCGCCGCATTGATGTTCGCGGGGCCTATATTGCGCTTCTCAAAGGAAAGGGTCTGGTTCTGCTCGTTGGTGAACCAGTCCGCGAGCTTGTTCGCCCAGTCGAGGTGCTCGCTGTAGTAGTTCACGCCCATCATCTTGAATCCCGTGAACGAGGACATCTGGACCTGCTTCCCGGCTACCTGGTAGGTCGGGAGCTTGCACGCGCCGTAGTCGCTGCCGAACGCCTTTTCGACGTCGGTGCTGTTCCACACGCCGCTTATCGCCGCGATGACCTTTCCGCCTGCCAGCGCCGCCGGGAGGTCGCCGTCCGCGCGGTTCACGAAAGCCGGGCTGGAGGTCAGCTCCAGCAGCCTTTCGACTACGTCGGCGCCCTTTATCGCGTTGTCCTTGGAATTCCAGGTGCAGTAGTTGGTGACGCCGTCGTCGTTCAGACCCAGCTCCAGACCGGTGTTGCCGAAGAACGAATACATGTACCAGCCGGAATTGAATTCCATGCTGAATTCCTTGTTCTTCTCCTCGCAGACCTCGAGGATACGTTCCAGGGAACCTACGTCGCTTTCCGAAAGGAACTTCTTATTATAATAGAGAAAGTACCCGTTGTCGGCGGTCATCGGATAGGCGTACATCACGCCGTTTATGCTCGCCGCTGCAACTGATTCAGCCATGTTTGCAGCGCTGACTTTCTCCTGGTCAGGTATCGGGGAGAGCACTCCGGCGGCTACCATCGCGGAAAGCTGATCGTCCGGGAGCGGGAATACGTCTGCACCGTTGTGTATGTCGCCGAGGATAACGTCCTTGGTCTTGCTGTCGAGGTTCTGCTCCAGCGTGATGTTGAATTCCGCCTCGCCCCGGTGAGCCTCCTTGAAGCTCTCTATCATCTCGTTCATTGTGTCGAATGCGGCTTCTTCAGCCCAGACCTTCAGCGTCACCTGCTCCAGTCCCTCGTTTTCTGCGGCGTTCTCGCTGACGGAGCCGCCGGTCTGTTCGGGTGCGGTCCCCGAGCAGGAACAGAGGCCCAGCAGGGAAGCGCATAACAGACATGTGAATAGTGTTTTTTTCATTGATTACTGCCCTCTTTCTGAATAATAAAATTTATGCATAAAATTTAACACAACATTATTTATTATACAGGTAAAGCGGATTTCTGTCAAGGTTTACGCGCTGCTTTTCGCTTTCCTTTCACATACGTTTTTTAGATGGATATTATATACAAATGAGCATAAGTAAACGTTTTCAGAACATGTAGTACGCGCTAATTGTTAATTTTTTGACAGCTGTGGCAAAAGGAGAATATGTAGATACTGATATAGTGCGGTTGCAAAAATTACATGTTTTATATGTGCCAGGCGTTACGTTTTGTATTTCTAATCTATTTGCAGTGCGAAAATACAATATGTTGTGTCTGCGCTCCATCGCCCTCACAGCGGGTATTTAAAAAGTTCTTGTATTTTTTTCGTAAAAACAGAAATTACTATTGACTTTAAGGAATGTATGTGTTATAATATTGACAGGTTGGACAGACCAACATGAGGACAAGCCCTGCAACGGCAGAAAGTGCGTGTCCGGCTCCGAACTAGCAGTAGTTCGCCGGGACGCGTAAACAGCCTCACGGCTGCCCGCAAATATTATGGAGGTATTTAAGAGAATGGCAATGTTAGAACAGTGGAAAGGTTTTAAAGGCAAGATTTGGCAGGAAGAAATAAACACCCGCGACTTCATCCAGAACAACTACACCCCTTACGACGGCGACGAGTCCTTCCTCGCTGGCCCGGCTGACTCCACCAACAAGCTGTGGGGCAAGGTTCAGCAGCTCCAGAAGGAAGAGCGCGCAAAGGGCGGCGTTCTTGATATGGATACCCACATCGTTTCCGGTATCACCTCTCACGAGCCCGGTTACATCGACCCCGAGCTGAAGGACCTCGAGAAGATCGTTGGTCTTCAGACCGATAAGCCCCTCAAGAGAGCTTTCATGCCCTTCGGCGGCATCAAGATGGCTGAAGAGGCTTGCACAACTTACGGTTACACTCCTGACCCCGAGCTGCACAAGATCTTCACAGAATATCACAAGACTCACAACCAGGGCGTATTCGACGCTTACACTCCCGAGATGCGCGCTGTAAGAAAGAACAAGATCATCACCGGTCTGCCTGACACCTACGGCCGTGGCCGTATCGTAGGCGACTACAGAAGAATCGCACTCTACGGTATCGACAGACTCGTTGAGGCTAAGCAGTACGACCTCGCTAACTGCGGCAACGGTAAGATGAGAGATTCCGTTATCCGTCAGCGTGAGGAGCTGGCTGACCAGATCCGCGCACTCAAGCAGATGAAGGTAATGGCTGCTTCCTACGGCTGCGATATCTCCAAGCCTGCTGCAAACGCACGCGAGGCTGTTCAGTGGACATACTTCGGCTACCTGGCTGCTATCAAGACCCAGAACGGCGCTGCAATGTCCATCGGTCGTATCTCCACCTTCCTCGATATCTATATCAAGCGTGACATCGACAACGGCACACTTACCGAGGCAGAGGCACAGGAGCTCATCGACCACCTGGTACTCAAGCTTAGAATGGTTAAGTTCGCTCGTATTCCTTCCTACAACGAGCTGTTCTCCGGCGACCCGGTTTGGGCTACACTGTCCATCGGCGGTAAGGGTCAGGACGGCCGTTCCATGGTAACAAAGAACGACTTCCGTTTCCTGCACACCCTCGAGAACATGGGCCCGTCCCCGGAGCCGAACATGACTGTTCTGTACTGCGATAAGCTGCCTGACAACTTCAAGCGCTATGCAGCAGCTATCTCCGTTCGCACATCTTCCGTTCAGTACGAGAACGATGACGTTATGCGTCCTGTCTGGGGCGACGACTACTCCATCTGCTGCTGCGTATCCGCAACACAGACCGGTAAGGAAATGCAGTTCTTCGGTGCCCGTGCAAACCTCGCTAAGTGCCTGATGTACGCTATCAACGGCGGTATCGACGCTAAGACAAAGGCACAGGTAGGTCCTGCTTACAGACCCATCACCTCCGAGTACCTCGATTATGATGAGGTTATGCAGAAGTACGACGCTATGATGACATGGCTCGCTTCCATCTATGTTCACACCCTGAACCTTATCCACTACATGCACGATAAGTACAACTACGAGGCTGCCGAGATGGCTCTTATCGATACCAACGTTAGACGTACATTCGCTACCGGTATCGCTGGCTTCTCCCACGTTGTTGACTCCCTGTCCGCTATCAAGTACGCTAAGGTCAAGTGCATTCGTGACGAGGACGGTATCGTTACTGACTTCGAGATCGAGGGCGACTTCCCCCGCTACGGCAACGACGACGACCGTGCTGATGATATCGCTGTATGGCTGCTCGGCACATTCCTCAAGAAGCTGAAGCAGTGCCACACCTACCGTGATTCCGAGGCTACCACCTCTATCCTTACCATCACCTCCAACGTTGTTTACGGTAAGGCTACTTCCGCTCTGCCTGACGGCCGTAAGGCTGGCGAGCCGCTCTCTCCTGGTGCTAACCCCTGCTACGGCGCAGAGAAGAACGGTCTGCTTGCTTCCCTCAACTCCGTTGCTAAGCTTCCTTACGAGTGGGCACTCGATGGTATCTCCAACACCCAGACCATCAACCCTGACGCACTCGGTCACACCGAGGAAGAGCGCGTTACCAACCTCGTTAACGTACTCGACGGTTACTTCGACAAGGGTGCACACCACCTCAACGTTAACGTATTCGGCAAGGAAAAGCTCATCGACGCTATGGAGCACCCCGAGAAGGAAGAGTACGCAAACTTCACTATCCGTGTATCCGGTTATGCAGTTAAGTTCATCGACCTGACCAGAGAGCAGCAGCTCGACGTTATCGCAAGAACCTGCCACGATCATATGTAATTAATTTCAACGGCAATATAAAAGGACAGCGCTGCATAATGCGGCGCTGTTCTACTATACTGACAAGGAGGACCTGATGAGCGAAATAAAAGGAAAGATCCACTCGACCGAGAGCTTCGGCGCGGCAGACGGCCCCGGGGTACGGTTCATCGTATTCGTGCAGGGCTGCCGCATGCGCTGCCGCTACTGCCACAATCCCGACACCTGGAGCATGGAGGGCGACGACACCACAGTTGAAATGACCCCGGAGGAAGTGCTCAAGAAAGCGCTCCGCTACAAGAGCTACTGGAAGAACGGCGGCGGTATCACCGTCAGCGGAGGCGAGCCGCTGCTCCAGATAGACTTCCTGCTGGAGCTGTTCAGACAGGCTAAGGCAGAGGGCGTCAGCACCTGCATCGACACAGCCGGAAACCCGTTCACCCGGGAGGAGCCGTTCTTCTCGAAGTTCCAGGAGCTGATGAAGTACACCGACCTGCTCCTGCTCGACCTCAAGGAGATAAACCCGGAACGCCACAAGAACATCACCGGGTTCGACAACGCGAATATCCTCGACATGGCGCAGTACCTAAGCGAGATCGGGAAGCCGGTCTGGATCCGCCATGTGCTCGTCCCCGGCCTGTCCGACTTCGACGAGGACCTGGAGAAGCTCCACGGATTCATAAAGACCCTGAAAAATGTCGAGAAGGTGGAAG
>CAKSHG010000070.1 GCA_934456315.1 uncultured Oscillospiraceae bacterium
TCGGGATAGCGTTTTCGTACTTGGTTTCTGCGCCCGCCATGTTGCGGCCGGCTACCTCTCCCTGCATGTACGCGTTTGGCAGCAGCGCGAGTATCCTGTCAGTGTCGGAGGACGCGTCGTGGCTGACTGTGCAGTCGCCTGCGGCGTATATGTCGTCAAGGGTGGTTTTCTGGGTGAGGTCGCAGATGATACCGCGCTCTACCTTGCCGCCCGCTTCGGATACCAGCTCGGTGTTCGGACGGACGCCCACTGCGATTATCACCATGTCGAAATCAACGGTCGCGCCGTTCTTCAGCTTCGCGGAATGCTCGCTGAACTCGTCAACGGAGGTGCCGAGAATGAACTTGGTGCCCTTGCTCTCGATGTGCTTCTTCATGATGGAGCCTGCGCGGATATCCAGTATCGACGGCAGGATACGGTCAGCCATATCAACGACGGTGATGTCTGCCTTGTATTCGTTGAGCGCCTCGGCGGCTTTCAGTCCGATAAGACCAGCGCCGATTATCAGCACCTTCATTCCGGGCTTTACTTCCGACTTGATAGCCTTAACGCTGTCGTAGCTCATGAATGTATGGCAGGAAGCTATCTTCTCCATTCCGTTCATCGGAGGAACGAACGGCTTTGAGCCTGTAGCGACCATCAGCTTGTCGTAGGGAACGGCACTGCCGTCCGCCAGAACGACATTCTTCGCAGCCGGGTCTATCTTTGTCACGCGGGAATCCAGGCGGGTCTCAACGCCGTTCTTCTCGTAGAAGTCCGCGCCGCGGTAGTAGATGTTCTTGTCGGTGACCTTTCCCATCAGCCAGTAGGAGATGAGCGGGCGGGAATAGGTGTGGTACTTCTCGTCGGAGATAACGGTTATCTTTCCGGTCTTGTCTATCTGACGGATACCCTCGATCGTTCCGACTGCCGCAGCAGAGTTGCCGATAATTACATAGTTCATATCCGTCACCTCACCTTTCCTCGAAAACTATCGCGTTGTTCGGGCAAGCCTTTACGCATGCCGGCTCGCCGTGGCTGTTGCGTGTGCAGAGGTCACACTTGCGTATCTTGTGGCCCGCCTCGTCGATGACTATCGCGCCGTAGGGACATGACAGCACGCAGGTGTAGCAGCCGACGCACTTCTCCTCGTCGCAGACGATAACGCCGTCCTGCACGGAAAGCGCGCCCGCGATGCAGCCCTTTACGCAGGGGTGCGCGTCGCAGTGGCGGCACTGTACCGCAAAATTGATCTTGTCGCCCTCTTCTATCTGTATCCTCGCGACGGGCTTCTTCCCGCCCGCGAACGCCTTAATCATATCGGGAGCACCGCTGTTCGCTGCCGCGCAGGTGAATTCACACAGATGGCAGCCCAGACACCAGTCCTCGTTCACATAAACCTTTTTCATTGTTATGACCATTCCTTTCGAGCAGTGTCAGGGGTTATTCACCTGCGTGCATGATTCCGAGGATATCAAGCTCCTTCTGGTTGAGCCCGATACCGCGGAGCATAAGTCTGTTGCCGCGGAGGGACTCCAGCGAGTTGATGCCCATGCCGCCCATCATTTCCTTTATCTCGTGATCCCACGCGTGTACGAGGTTCACAAGGCGCTTGTACGCGATGTCGGGATTCAGGCGCTTGACGAGGTCAGCACGCTGCGTAGCGATACCCCAGTTGCACTTGCCGGTGTTGCAGCTTCTGCAAAGGTGGCAGCCCATGGAAAGCAGCGCCGCAGTAGCGATGTAAACTGCGTCCGCGCCGAGCGCAACAGCCTTTACGACGTCCGCACTGCTTCTGATAGAACCGCCGACAACGATGGAAACGTTGTTTCTGATACCCTCGTCGCGGAGCCGCTGGTCAACGCTCGCGAGCGCGAGCTCTATCGGGATACCTACGTTATCGCGGATACGGGTCGGAGCCGCGCCGGTACCGCCTCTGTAGCCGTCGATGGCGATGATGTCCGCGCCGCTTCTTGCGATACCGGAGGCGATAGCCGCTACGTTATGTACCGCCGCTATCTTTACGATGACCGGCTTCTTCCAGTCGGTGGCTTCCTTCAGCGAAAGAACGAGCTGGCGGAGGTCCTCGATGGAGTAGATATCGTGGTGCGGAGCCGGGGAAATAGCGTCAGTGCCCTTGGGTATCATACGGGTCCTGGATATCTCCTCGTTTATCTTCATTCCCGGGAGATGTCCGCCGATACCGGGCTTAGCGCCCTGACCCATCTTGATCTCGATGGCAGCGCCTGTGTCGAGGTATTCCTTGAATACGCCGAAACGTCCGGAAGCTACCTGGCATATCGTGTTGGGGCCGTACTTGTAGAAATCCTTGTGCAGACCGCCCTCACCAGTGTTGTAGTAGGTACCAAGCTCCTGCGCCGCTCTTGCAAGGGATTCGTGCGCGTTCTTCGAGATGGAACCGAAGGACATCGCGGAGAACATCACCGGAACGTCCAGTTCGAGGTAAGGATTGTGCTTGAACTCTGCCTTGCCGTTCTCGTCGTAGTGAATCTCCTGCTCCTTCTTTCCGAGGAACGTCTTGGTTTCCATCGGCTCGCGCAGCGGGTCGATAGGCGGGTTGGTCACCTGCGAAGCGTTCAGCAGTATCTTGTCCCAGTAAACGGGATACTCGCGGGGGTTGCCCATCGCGGAGAGGAGCACTCCGCCGGAGCCTGCCTGCTTGTAGACCTCGTCCATTACCTGCTGGCTCCAGTTGCCGTTCTCACGGAACTCGTTCTCGTTCTTCCTTATTTTCAGCGCTCTTGTCGGGCACAGCGTTACGCAGCGCTGGCAGTCAACGCAGTTGGTTTCATCGGACACCATTCTGTCGAGGTCGGGGTCGTAATGGTGCACCTCGTTGGCGCACTGGCGCTCACAGACGCGGCACTTAATGCAGCGGTCAGGGTTGCGGACTACCTCAAACAGAGGATTCATATAGTTTATAGCCACTTAAGACCATCCTTTCAATTCTGCTCTCACATTACTTATCAAGGGTCACGATTATCGGTTCGCCGCCGCGGGGGCTCCATATTCTGTCAACGTCCGGGGACATCGTCCTGATGGAGCATTCCTCGCTAGAAACATAGACCGTATCGCCCTTTTCGGCAGCGACCATCGAACGGAGCTTCAGTCTGTCGTTGAGCGCCATGATACCGTTGTTGAATCCGAGGATTATCGAAAAGGGTCCTGTGATGAGCAGGCTGGAATAAACGTTTCTGAAATGGCGTATCTTCGCCGTTTCCTCCGGGCTGAACCTGCCGGATTCAAGCTCGCTCCAGAACGGAGCCGCGATGACCTTCGCAACGTCCTCGAGCGGCATGTTGAGTCTGCGGTGGAGGTAGTCGATGATGTAGGTGATGACCTCGGTATCGGTCAGCAGGTTGCACTTGTAGCCGAACATCTCGATGAAGCGTCTGTTCGCGTCGTAGGAGGAGATCTCGCCGTTATGTACTATCGTGTAGTCGAGCAGCGCGAACGGGTGAGCGCCGCCCCACCAGCCGGGTGTGTTGGTCGGGTAGCGTCCGTGAACCGTCCATGCCCAGCCGTCGTACTCGTCGAGGCGGTAGAACTCACCGACGTCCTCGGGATAGCCTACAGCCTTGAAAACGCCCATGTTCTTGCCGCTGGAGAAAACGTAAGCGCCGTCGATCTTGTCGTTTATCTTGATGACGCAGCGCGCAACGTAGGTGCGCTCGTCGAGCTGGCTCTCCTGGAGCTTTGTGGGGAGCGGGTTAACGAAGTAGCGCCAGATGAGCGGCTCGTCCGTTATGTTCGGGTGCTTTCTGGTGGGGATACGCGAGAGGTTGATGACGTCAAAGTGACGGTCGATGAAAGCCTCCGTCTTGATCCTTGCTTCGTTGGAATCGTAGAAAACGTGGAACGCGTACTGATCCTTGTACTCCGGGTAAATGCCGTATCCGGCGTAGCCGCCGCCAAGACCGTTCGAGCGGTCGTGCATACAGGCGATGGAATTCACGATCACGCTGCCGTTGGTTCTTCTGCCGCTCCTGTTGATAAAGCCCGAGATCGCGCAGCCCGCAGGGATCCTGGTTTCTCCCTCTTTCATTAACATAAGCTCACTCCTTAATAAGTACTGAAAAAAACCGTCCGGCGTTTGTACCGCCGGACGCTGCGTTATTCGGCGCAGCGCTGAGCCGGTTTGATCATACAGTATTTCTGCGGTGGATATGTGCTGAAGTGAAATTTCCGCCACGTTCAAGTTGCAGATGCTTCACGGCTGCGGCAACGCTGCCTGCAGCTTTGTTCTCCGGCACAATTCTTTTTATCCGCTTTGAATTTACGTTCATATTATAGCACCATATCGCCGGTTTGTCAAGAGGTTTTTGCAAGTTTCTTTCTTGTAATCTTTCATTTTCCTGTATATTCAGTTCCAGCATTTCTTTATATTTCCGGTTAGTTATAGCTACCTGTGTCCTTTGCAGCCGCTGTGTAGGGCATTTTCAGAGCTGGAATGTCATTTTTGCAAGAAGTGAGGCTTTCAAATTTCAAAATTTCTGGTGAATATGCCAAAATGCAAAAATTCACCGAACTTCTGCACAATTTTCAAATAACACTTGAAAAATCCGCTGAAATGGAGTATAATAGTACAGTATTATTAAATATAGTATTATTTCATCAAAGAAAGGAACGCTATATCATGGCAGTAGAACTCAAGACCATTCAGCACCTCTGCGAGCTGTCCAAGCTTAACTACGACGAAGCCGGGCTCGAAAAGGTGATGGGCGAGATGAGCGACATCATCGACCTGATGGATACCATCAAGTCCTTCGACCTCACCTACGACGACACAAAGGACAACAACAGCATTTCCCTAAGCGACGTCAGGGAGGACGTTCCGCAGCCCTCATTCCCGACGGAGAAGCTGCTCGCCAATGCAGAAAACCGCGACAACTGCTACGTTGTACCCAAGGTAGTCGAATAAACAGGAGGTAATTATGGATATCACCCGCGCAAAGATACGCGATCTCCGCAAGGCGCTCGATTCCAGGCAGATAAGCGCCGCAGAGCTATGCGGAGAATACTTCAGGAATATAGAATCCGGCGACGGCAAGGTACAGTCCTACATCACCGTCACCAAGGACAAGGCGCTCGAGATGGCGGCTAACGCACAGAAGCGCATAGATTCCGGCGACGTAAGCCCGCTGACCGGCATTCCGCTCGCAATAAAGGACAACATCTGCACCGACGGGATCAAGACCACCTGTGCAAGCAAGATGCTAGAGAATTTCATTCCGCCCTACAACGCGACCGTTATCGAGAAGCTCAACGCAGAGGGCTACGTCCTCCTCGGCAAGACCAGCATGGACGAGTTCGCGATGGGCGGCTCCACACAGACCTCCGCGTTCGCAAAGACCAAGAACCCCTACGACCTCGAAAGAGTTCCCGGCGGTTCCTCCGGCGGAAGCGCGGCGGCGGTTTCCGCTTCGTTCGCACCCGCTGCGCTCGGAAGCGACACCGGCGGCTCCATCAGACAGCCCGCGTCCTTCTGTGGCGTTACCGGTATCAAGCCCACCTACGGCAGAGTTTCCCGCTACGGTCTGGTGGCTTTCGCAAGCTCCCTTGACCAGATAGGTCCCATCTGCTCCGACGCCCGCGACTGCGCTATCATGCTCAACGCCATCTGCGCTCACGACCCGCACGACGCTACAAGCTCCCGTCAGCCCGTTCCGGATTTCACCGAAAAGCTCGGTCAGTCCGTCAGCGGAATGAAGATTGCAATGCCCAAGGAGTTCTACTCCGACGACATCGACGACGAGGTCAAGACCCACGTCATGAACGCCGCAAAGGTACTGGAATCCCAGGGCGCAAAGCTCGTTGAATGCTCCATTCCCGGGCTGAAGTACGCTATCCCGGCTTACTACCTCATCGCCTGCGCCGAGGCTGCCTCCAACCTGTCCAGATTCGACGGCATAAAGTACGGCTTCCGCGGCGAGGGACGCACCTTCGAGGAGCTTATCCGCGACAGCCGCAGCAAGGGCTTCGGCGAGGAAGTAAAGCGCCGTATCCTGCTCGGAAACTACGCGCTTTCCTCCGGCTACTACGACGCTTACTACAAGAAGGCGCTCGCCCTCAAGCAGCAGATAATCAAGGAATACAACGCGGTATTCGACCTCGCGGACGTTATCCTCACCCCGACCGCGCCGACTCCGGCGTACAAGATAGGCGCGCAGGACAACGACCCTGTCAAGATGTACCTCGCGGATATCTGCACCGTTACCGTCAACATTGCTTCCCTGCCGGGTATCTCCACCACCTGCGGCTACACCGCCGAGGGTCTGCCCGTGGGCATGTCCGTCATCGGCAGACGTTTCGACGAGCAGACTATTCTTCAGTGCGCCGACGCATTCGAGCAGACTTTCGCTCCGACTGCGCCCGCAAAGCTTTAAGGAGGTACAGGAATGAGCGCATATTTCCCTACGATAGGACTTGAAACACATGCAGAGCTTTCCACCAATTCCAAGGTGTTCTGCACCTGCTCCGCTGAATTCGGCGGAACTCCGAACTCCCGCTGCTGCCCCGTGTGCAGCGGACTTCCCGGTACCCTCCCGGTGCTCAACAGGAAAGCCGTTGAATACATCATCAAGGCTGGCTATGTGATGAACTGCGACATCTCGCGCTTCACCAAGTGGGACAGAAAGAACTACTTCTATCCCGACCTGCCCAAGGCTTACCAGATATCCCAGATGCCGCGCCCGGTCTGCCTCGCCGGTAAGGTGAAGATAAACGTCAAGGGCGAGGAAAAGGAGATACGGATCAACCGTATCCACCTCGAGGAGGACGCAGGCAAGCTCGTCCACGACGATGTGAACCGCATTTCCCTCGCGGACTACAACCGCTGCGGCGTTCCGCTCATCGAGATAGTGACCGAACCGGATTTCCACTCCGCTGACGAAGTCGTGGCTTACCTCGAGAAGATAATGCTGCTCCTCCAGTACGCAGGTATCTGCGACTGCAAGATGGAGCAGGGCTCTATCCGCTGCGACGTCAACATCTCCATCGCGCCCAAGGGCAGCAATGAACTGGGCACCAGAACAGAGCTGAAGAACCTGAACTCCCTCAAGGCTATAGCAAAGGCTATTGAAGTTGAGATAGAGCGCCAGGAGGAGCTGCTCGACAACGGCGAGCGCGTTATCCAGCAGACACGCCGCTTCAACGAGGCGCTAGGCGAAACCACCGCGATGAGAAGCAAGGAGGATGCCCACGACTACCGCTACTTCCCCGACCCTGATATCCCCCCGATAATCCTCACCGAGGAGGAGCTGGACGAGATCCGCAGCTCCATTCCGGAGCTTCCGGAGCAGCGCGTTGCGCGCTACGTCGAGCAGTGCGGCATAAAGAAGCAGGACGCCGACCTCATCGTTTCCGACAAGAAGATCTGCGATTTCTATGAGGAAGCTATCCAGGCTTACGACAACCCGAAGGCCGTTGCAAACTACGTCACCGGCGAACTGCTCCGCAGGAAGAACCTCGGCGAGGTCGACATGGACGCGCTGAAATTCACCGGAAAGGAATTCGCGCAGCTTGTTGAGTTCCTTCAGACCGACAAGATATCCCAGTCCAACGCCAAGGCTATCCTCGGCGAAATGATCGCGGAGGGTGGAAATCCCAAGGACATTGCCGACGCAAAGGACCTGTGGATAAAGGAGGACTCCGACCTCCTCGCAAAGACGGTCGACGAGATAATCGCCAACAACCCCAAGGCAGCCGAGCAGTACCGCAGCGGCGACCAGAAGGTATTCGGATTCTTCATGGGTCAGGCGAACAAGGCACTCAAGGGTCTTGCTTCCCCCAAGGCTATCCAGGAATATATCAAGAAGAAGCTCTCCGAGTAACGCAATACAGCAGATACAGAAAAACCGCTCACGAAATGGTGAGCGGTTTTTTTATCAGTTTTCAGTGGACGGAAGCTCTGTCGGCTCCGTCTGTTCGGTGGGGACTATATTGTCGCTGGACAGCGGCTCCGCTGACGTTGCTGTCGGCGCTGACGCGTCCTGCGAAGCCGGTTCGGTCGCTGCCGGAAGCTCTACGGGTATCTCCGTATCGACCGGGATAGATTTCGTGGTTTTGGACGGCTTTGTGGTCTTTGCCGGCTTGGTCGTTTTGGCTGGCTTCGCAGTCGTCTGCGGTTTCGCGGTCTTATCCGTTGTGGTGGTCTGGGGCGTACTGGTCGTGTAGACCGGCGCCGGCTCGTTTGCGGGCTGGAAATCGTCCGCCTCAAACGTTCCCGTTGCGGAATCGCCCTCCCACAGCCCCGCTTCGGTCAGGGCACGGTGCATTTCCCAGAGGGCTATCCGGTAAGCGTACGGACCCAGGTGCACTCCGTCGCCGGAATGCAGACACTCGCGCAGCTCGTTTTTATCATTCTTGAGGTATCTCCCGAAATCAAAGAAATGCACCCGCTCCGGGAAATTCTCCTCGATGTATTTTTTCATGGTGTCATTGAAGCTGTCGATAACGCTGTTTCCGCAGAACTTGCTGCACACCGGAGTTATGGCCGCAACGAACACGTCAGCGCGGCTGCCCTCCAGGGTAGCTTCGATGACCTTACGATAGTTCTCGCAGTAGGTATCCTCCTCGACCATGTTGACATCGTTCATTCCCATGGAAAGGAAAACGTAACGCGGATTCGCGGATTTCAGGACCTGCTCGTAGGTCCTGCCCTCCCAGCCGCGGAATTTGAACGTGTAGTCAAAGAAGCTGCGCGAGCCAAGGTTGCCCTTCGCCGCAACATGCTCGTGCGGAACTATCCCGTACTCGGAAAAACCGCTGCAAATGCTGTCACCGACGAAAAGCGAGTAATCCACGAAGCTAAGTTCCGCGTCGGTCAGCTCGAACTGTTCGTGGACCTGGTCGTAGAAAATATCAAAATTGTTGTTTGCGTCCTGGACCTCCTCGGCTTCCGACGTGCCCGAAATCTCGGGCGCGGAAACAGTCGTATCGGACGCAGTGGTGACCGCCAGCTCCTCGACAGGCTTATCCGGCTCTGACTGCGGAGATGTCGCAACCGTTGTGCCGCCGGAAACGAGGTCGGTCATGTCGATACCGCTGTGGTCAGCGGGACTTACCTCTGTAGAAGCGCAGCCGCTAAGCAGCATGACAGCCGCGAGCGCCGCGCAGGAAAATCTGTATTTCATCTATATTCAAATCCTTCCGGATATTATATGTTAAGCACCGCGCATTCCGCATAAAGCGGCATAAGTCCGGTATATTCGCGGTGAAAAAGACAAACAGACGCCCGGTAGTTCACACGGGCGTCTGAACAATTCAACAATAAATCACTTGCCGTGCTTCTTGCTGCCTGTGTGCTTGGGAGTGCTCTTAGCGGCAGGCTTTGCAGCGGGAGCAGGAGCAGCCTTGGTTTCTGCGGGCTTTGCAGCTGCGGCAGCAGGCTTAGCTTCAGCGGGCTTCGGCTCTGCCTTCTTTTCAGCGGCGGGAGCAGCCTTTGCAGCAGGTGCGGGCTTCTTCTCGGCAGCGGGCTTCTTTTCTTCCTTCTTTGCGGGAACGAGAACCTCGAGAGCCTTGAACTTTGCAACATCACCGTCGATCTTTACAAGACCGTCTGCGATAGCCTTGTCGAATGCAACATCACCTGAAAACAGCTTCTCGATGTTCTCGGCAGCGCCGGTAACGTTAGCCTGGAGGTCATCATAGTGATACGGAGCAATGTCAAGTACGCCTTCTCTTACTGCAACATAAACATCGTCCATATCGTCGATGAATGTAAAGTTTACAGCAACGGTATCTTCGTACTTCTTAGCCTTTGCCTTGCTGCCCTTCAGATAACCCTTGATCTTTTCAGCAAACTCAATATTGGTCATAACAAAATCCTCCT
>CAKSHG010000071.1 GCA_934456315.1 uncultured Oscillospiraceae bacterium
TCGCATATTATCCCCATGTAAAAGCATGCAAAAGGCAGTCAGCGCCCGCGTTCCCATGTCCCGATGCCTCACGGGGGACACGCGCGCTTCCTGTGCCTTGCAGGAATATTTTACCATATTGCATGGGTGATAACTGTCATAACCAGGCGGCAATTTTTGTAATCTTATAATTTTTCAACTCATATATGGAAAAATACAAAAAGGTTTTGACAAAACGCAGGTTTTATGATACAATATATAAGGAATTCTGTTTTTTGCAGATCATTATTTATTTATGAAAGGTATAAAGGTATAACCAGCAATGAGCAACATCAATTTTGAAGCAGCACTAAGATACATCGATCTCGGCAGCTACGACAAGGCTATCGAAAAGCTGAACCAGGCTATCAATGAAGAATTCATGAACGATAACGAAATGCTCTCTGTAGAGTACCGCTGTGTTCTCGGCGAGCTGTACGCACAGCTCGGCAAGTTTGATGAAGCGCGTGATCAGTTCTCACAGGTCATCTTTTATTCTGACGAAAACCATGTCCTGGGTCCGCAGCGCAATATCGCCGACACATATATAAAGGCGTTTGACGGTAATCTTCCGATGCCCTCCCCTGAAAATGCAGACGCAAAGCGCCCCGGAGATATCCCGCTCGTCCCCAAGCCCGTTCAGAACAAGGGATTTATCAGCAGACAGCTGAACAAAAAGCACAGATAAAAACGGCTGAAAGGCATTCAACATGGAAAGACGCGACAAGACCAACTACTATCTGGATATATCCCAGACCGTCGCAGAGAGGGGGACCTGTCTGCGGCGCAACTTCGGCGCTATTCTCGTCAAGAACGACGAGATCATCGCCACCGGCTACAACGGCGCCCCCCGCGGCAGGAAGAACTGCTCGGATCTGGGAGAATGCATGCGCGAAAAGCTCGGCGTTCCAAAGGGTCAGCGCTATGAGCTCTGCCGCTCCGTACACGCGGAGGCAAACTGCATTATCAGCGCTTCCCGGCATGATATGATAGGTTCCGCGCTGTACCTTTCATGTCTTGACGCAAAAACCGGTCAGCTTTACGGCGACGTGGAGCCATGCTCCATGTGCAAGCGCCA
This sequence comes from uncultured Oscillospiraceae bacterium, assembly GCA_934456315.1. Taxonomy (GTDB): domain Bacteria; phylum Bacillota; class Clostridia; order Oscillospirales; family Ruminococcaceae; genus CAG-115. Next base: position 1,097 of record CAKSHG010000071.1, read on the forward strand.
GATAATCAACGCCGGAATAGAAACGGTGTATATCCGCGTGACCTCCTCGGAATACAAGGTGATAAACGTCAGCGACTGGGTAGATAACGATGAGAGCCTGACCGGCAGCGAGGGCTACTGATGGAGCTTACGAATATCGGGGTCATAAAGGACCTGTTTGAACGTCACGGCTTTTCGTTCACCAAATCGCTGGGGCAGAACTTCCTGGTGAATCCGGCGGTCTGCCCGAAGATAGCGGAGCTTGGCGGCGCTAAGCCCGGAGTATGCGCGCTCGAGATAGGAACCGGAGTAGGCGTCCTCACAAAGGAGCTGGCAGAGCGCTGCGACAAGGTCATAGCCGTAGAGATAGACACCTCGCTGAAGCCTATTCTCGAGGAAACTCTTGCCAAATACGACAACGTAGAAATAGTATTCGCGGACGTGATGGAAACGGACCTCACCGCCCTCCTCGCGGAAAAGGCTCCCGGTATGGAAGTCGTGGTCTGCGCGAATCTGCCTTACTACATCACCTCGCCGGTGATAATGCGCGTTCTGGAAAGCCGCCTGCCGGTGACCGCCATGACCGTCATGGTGCAGAAAGAAGCCGCCGACCGTATCTGCGCGAAACCCGGCACCCGGGACTGCGGAGCGATCTCCTGCGCGGTATCCTACTACAGCGAACCCAGGCTGCTTTTCAAGGTCGGGAGAGGAAGCTTCATGCCCTCCCCGAACGTCGACAGCGCCGTTATCCGTCTGGACGTAAAGCCGGACAGCGGTAAGTCCGCCGAGTGGGAACGCATGATGTTCCGGATAATCCGCTCATCGTTCTCGCAGCGCAGGAAACAGATCGCGAATCCCCTCTCCGGAGAGCTGCACATCTCAAAGACCGCGCTTGCGGAGCTTATGACCTCCTGCGGAATAAAGCCCACCGCACGCGCCGAGGAGCTCACCCTGGACGACTTCGCAAGGCTTACTGACGCAGTGTTATCGGCAAATTAACAAAAATAGCCGCCCGGTTCAGAACCGGGCGGTCGCTTTATTCTTTATTAACTATTGCGGTTATTCCGCTTGAGGGGCTTCTGACTGCTTCAAAGAGATTTTCCGGGTACACAGGCATTTCCGGTTCCTTATCCGTATCCAGCCATACCAGACTTATATCCGGACTGTCGCAATGGATAGCGCCGTAGTCTATCTTTGAAACGTCAAACGGCTTTATCAGGTACAGGAATTCCAGCTCATGATAGAATACCGCGTCAACCGTAAAAAACTTCTCGGCTATGGAGTACAGCCGTTCTACCTCGGCTGCAACGCCAAGCTCCTCCCGCACTTCGCGGATGACTGCCTCCTCGGTGGACTCGCCAAGCTTCACTCTGCCGCCGACCACCCAGTAAAACTCATGACTGACGTCCTTTGAAACCAGCACGCGCTTTCCGTCCGTTATCACAGCACCTACCCGCAGGTTGAACTTTCCCTCCGGCGTTTTAAATGTGCAGTCCATAAGCCCTCCCTGTCTTACCTGTACTCCGCAAGAATGATCCCGCGCGGCGCTGCGGTCACAGCGCCGTCCGCAATGAACAGCGGACGCGCCCCGGCGGAGATATGGTCAGCGTACACCATCATACGCCTGCCGTTTTCGTACCTTAACGGGTGATCGCAGGGGTTCACTATCAGAAGCAAGCCGCCAAAGTCCGCAGCGACTGCGCCGCCCTCCAGCGTTTCGAAGCGTATTTTGCGGATACTCTCCGCGTCCCTCATGCGAAGCTGCGGGAAGTGCTTCCGCGCCGCGATAAGCCCGCGGTAATACTCCATCACGCCGCGGCGCAGCGTTACATCGTTCCACTTTATGGAGTTCACGCTGTCCGGAGAATTGTAGCTGTCGTGGACAACGCTGCCGTCTGTGGCGGTCTTGCTGCGCAGCAGCTCCTGACCCGCCTGAATGAACGGCACTCCCTGGGACAGGAACACCAGCGCCGCCGCAAGCTTATCCGCCGCGATGATATCCGCCGCAGGAACTCCCGGCATGGAACTTCTAAGCTTATCGTAAAGCGTAAGGTTGTCGTGTGCCTCGACGTAATTCACCGACTGCTGCGGCTTATCCGTCCAGCATTCAGCGGGCGCCCTGCCGATGTCCTCACGCCAGATGCCGCCGGACATCACCGATTTTATCAGCTCTGCGCGCTCCGCAGCCTTGCCGTTTACATACCCGCAGTCCGCGTCCAAGAATACCGAGCCCTTTACGCCATCGCGCAGGTCGTCGGAGAACATCGCAAACTCCGGAAGCTCCCGGGCGTTCATCTTCATCGCGCGCTGTTCCTCCGGGAGCGGGCAGGAGCCGCCCGTCCAGCCCTCGCCGTAGAGTATCACGGAGGGATTCTCCCGGCGCAGCTCATCAGCGGCGCGATTCAGGGTTTCAATATCCAGCAGCCCCATCAGGTCGAACCGGAATCCGTCGATGTGATATTCCTGCGCCCAGTAAAGCAGGCTATCCGCGATGAACCGGCTAGCCATCGCACGCTCACTCGCGAACTCATTTCCGCACGCGGAGCCGTTGGAAAGCGTGCCGTCCGCATTGTGGCGGTAATAGTACCCCTGGACGGTCTTGTTGAACGGGGAATCCTCCGTAGCGTAGGTGTGGTTGTAAACCACGTCCATTATAATGCCGATACCGCGCTCGTGAGCCGCCTGGACCAGCTGCTTGAACTCCCTTACGCGTACCTCGCCGCGGTGTGGGTCGGTGGAATAGCTGCCCTCGGGAATATTGTAGTTGAGCGGGTCGTAACCCCAGTTGAATCCCGCGCACGGGTCGGTTTCGTCGACTGACTGGTAATCGAACACCGGCAGCAGATGGATATGCGTTATCCCGAGCTTCTTTATGTAGTCAAGCCCGATAACGTCGCCAAAGCCGTTGACAGCCTTTTCGCAGAACGCGCCGAACTTCCCGCGCAGAGTGAATTTCCCGCTCTCGTCGGAAGAAAAATCCCGGACGTGCAGCTCATATATCACTGCGTCAGTGTAGTCGCGGAGCGTTACTTTCCGGTCCTGCTCCCAGCCCTCCGGGTCGGTGGAGCGGAGATCCAGCACCATTCCGCGCTTTCCGTTGGCTCCGGCGCTACGGGCGTAGATATCTATAGTTTCAACGGTGCTCCCGCCACGGGTGAATGCGTAGGTGTAATACACTCCGTTCAGGTCGCCGGGGATATCAGCTTTCCAGACGCCGCTCTCGCTGCGCATTTTTTCAGTGCGGAACGGCTGCGGCTCGGAATCGTCGTGATAGAGCCGCAGCTCTGCTCCCTCCGAATCCGGCGACCAGACCGCAAATCTGGTCGTTTCCGGCGACCAGACCGCGCCTAATTCCCCGCTGTATGCGTATTCCCTGTCGAGGTTCTCAAAATCGTTCATATCATCAATACTCCAAATCATTTCAACAATACGATACTGTGCGCCGGAACTGCAAGCGTCCCGGAAAGCTGCGGCTCATCTTCCGCCGTGATCGCCAGATACCCGCGGATACCCCGGCTGTCAAGCTCCAGAGTATCGTCAGCAAGCTCAGCCGGCTCGTCCGTGAGGTTATAAACTATAATTATGCTGCTGTCGTTCCATGTACGCTTCACCGCTGCGATGTCCCCTCCGGAGATTTCGGAAAGCTTCAGCTGCTCGGTAGTCCCCCTCGCTATTTCGGGATTCTCATTGCGGATACGCAGAGCGCGTCTGTAGTAATTCAGTATCGAATCCGGGTCAGACAGCTGCTTTTCAGCGCTCTCGAAACGGTTCTCCTGCCGCTCCATGTCAGGCGGTCCGTAGGTCAGCCCGGAGCCGTCCTCGTCCCATATCATCGGAGCACGCTTGTTTTCGTCCCGGCCGCTGCCGGAAAGCCCTATCTCGTCGCCGTAATACACGAACGGAGAGCCGCTCATCGTGAGCAGCAGCCCTGCGGCTTCCTTTATCTTCACGGGGTCGTAGCGCAGTATCCCGGCGGCGCGGTCGGTGTCGTGATTGCCGATGAACGGCGCATCTATCCCGGTGGAGCTGTACCCCGCGATGGTCTGCTCAACAGTTTCCATCGCCTGCGCGAACGACTCCGCAGAATTCGCCTTTCCGCTCAGGTTCACTGTCTTGGCTATCTTTCCGTCAGCCTCAGCCATTGTGAAGCCGAAAACGCTGTCTATTGAAGAACGGTAATACTTCGAATAGGTAGTGAAGCTCTCCCACACCTCGCCGACAACGTAGCAGTCCGGATCGATACTGCGGCAGTAATCGCAGAACCAGTTCAGTACCTCTACGTTCTTATCCGGGTCGCCGGTGAAATACTCCTTAACAGCGTCCAGGCGGAAACCGCCTATGCCCTTTTCCAGCCAGAACCTGGCGATATCCTCGAACTCCGCGCGGACGTCGGGATTATCCAGCTGCAATTCCGGCATGTTTTCGGAGAACACCGCCTGGTACCACTTGTTTCCCGTGGGGTACCACGCGCTGCTCCCGGCGGGCTTTTCGTCCGCGAAATAGTAGTATCCGACGTACTTATTGTGCACAGGGCAGAGCGTTTCGGAAAGGCATTCGCCGTCCTCCGGAGCGCCGCAGGGCTGCTGCCGGAGGCTCTTTGCCGCAGACTCGAACCACGGGTGATACCGCGAGCTGTGGTTCATCACAAGGTCGATGAGCAGCTTTATACCGCGCTTCTGGCATTCGGCGGCGAGGTTTTCGAAATCCTCCATCGTGCCGAACTGCGGATCTATGCTGTAATAGTCCTCCACGCTGTACTTATGATAGGAACGCGACGGCATTATCGGTGTGAGCCAGATACCGTTGAATCCCATGTCCTGAATGTAGTCCAGCTTTGAGGTCACGCCGTTCAGGTCGCCGGTGCCGTCGCCGTCGCTGTCACAGAACGAACCTACGAATATCTGGTAATAATTGCGATAATTATCGTCGATGATATTCAGCTCCTGCTCGTATTTGTAATTATTCATAGATGAGGACTCCGGGGAACTGCACCCGGAAATCAGCACAGCCGCCGCGGTAAGAACTGCAGCGGCTGTGCGCTTAATGGTGGTCCATGAAGATGTCATTCTTCCTCCTTAGGGAGTTCCCGGCAGGATATCTCCCTGACGGATTCCCGCTCAATAAGCTCCGGGCGCAGCATCACGGACTTGATATGTATTCCGTTTTTCATCTGCTGAAGCATGAAGAACGCTGTTTTTCCTATGTGTATCCGATTCTGGCTTAGTGTGGTTATCGGCGGCTGGGAATACTCGGAGGGCGGCAGGTTATCGTAGCCGGTTATGCTGATGTCACCGGGGACGGTGTACCCCGCCTGGATAAGCTCCTTTACCGCAGTGCACGCGAGCAGGTCGCTTATGCAGACCACTGCGGTGACTCCGGTTTCGGCGATCTCAAGGATACGCTTTTTCGTTCCCTTCGCCGAAAAGTAGCCGTACTTCACGGCTGCGGGATCCTCCTCGAGCCCCAGCTCGGAAAGCGCGTCCGAATACGCCTGCTTGCGCTCTATGGTGACGATGCTGTCCGGCTCGCCGCCGAGGAATCCGATCCGGTCGTGACCATTGGACCAGAGGTAGCGTACAGCCTGGCGTATTCCGTCGGAACTGTCGCAGCCTACCCTTGCCACAAGCGGGCTGTCAACGTAATTATCCAGCACCACCATCGGGATATTGAAGCTCCTTGTGTGCTCCACGAACACCGGGTGCGGCTTGAATCCGAGGAACACGCTGCCCTCGTAATTCCCGCCGGACATGATGGAATAGTATGTGCCGTTTTTCAGCTCCTCGTCGTTTATTGCGACGATGTTCACGCCTATTCCCTGCTCCGCAGCCGCAGCCTGTATCCCGAGGATTACCTCATATCCGAACTGGTCTACCTTGTCGTAGTGTATACTTCCGTAGATGAACACGATGAGATTCCTGGAATACGCGGTGCGCCCGGTCTTGACCTGGTAGCCCATCTCGCTGGCACAGCCCAGGATACGCTCCCGGGTCTTTTCGCTGATGTCGGTGGCTCCCGAGAGAGCCTTCGACACCGTGCTTTTCGCCATTCCAAGACGGTCTGCGATATCCTGGATAGTTACCTTTCCTGCCATTGATGTTACTCCTTAACCCTTTACTGCGCCGCCAGTCACGCCTCCGACGTAGTACTTCTGCATTACGATGAACAGCGCGCCTATCGGGATAGATACCAGCACTGCACCCGCAGCGAACTGGGTATAATATGCGCCGATGAACTCACGCTCAAGCATCTTGAACATGCCCAGCGCAACGGTGTAGCTGTCGTAGTTGGCGCCGCATATCATGCTCGGGAAGATGTAGTCCACCCAGGGAGCCATGAACGTGGTAAGCACGGTGTAGACGATTATCGGCTTGGAAAGCGGAACGGTTATCTTGAAGAATACCTGCGCACGCGTTGCGCCGTCAAGATACGCGGATTCGTCCAGCGATTTCGGTATCGTGTCGAAGAATCCCTTTGCGATATAGTACGTCAGTCCTGAGCCGCAGATGTATACCAGCGTGAGGCATACCAGCGGATTCTCAGTCAGACCCAGACCCTTTAAGATGTAGTAGATAGCTACCATCGACATGAATCCGGGAAACATTCCGAGGATAAGCGCGATGTTCATCATTGGCTTTCTCATCTTGAAGCGCAGGCGGCTAAGTGCGTAGGACACCGCCAGCACGATGAACGTCGAACCTATGCAGGACACCACAGCCACGATGAACGTGTTGAGGAACCACTGCGAGAACTTGAACTGCTGATCCTCGAACAGCAGACGCGTGTAGTTATCAAGCGTGAAACCCTTCGGCCAGAAGTAGCTCGTATAGGAGCCCGGCTCCGCACGGAACGATGTAAGGATTATCCACATCAGCGGGAGTATCCAGATGATACCGAGCACCAGGAGCACTATCTGAATGACGATATTGATCGTTTTCTGCTGCCTTGAATAGGAGCGGGAATAAAATCTGTCCTCTTTCATTACTGGAACGCCTCCTCATTCTTGTAAGATGCCGATCTGCGGAACGTGATGAGCGACAGCAGCGAGCAGATGATGAATACCAGGATACCGATGGTCGCGGCGTAGCTGTAGTCGCGGGAGTTGACCGTCAGCTTGTACAGCCATGTTACCAGCAGGTCGGTCTTGCCCGCCTGGTAGTAATCCAGCGTTGCCGGAGTGCCTCCGGTAAGGAAGTAGATAACGTTGAAGTTGTTGATGTTGCCGACCAGCTGGGTTATAAGGTACGGAGTGGTGACGAACAGCACATACGGCATAGTGATCTTAGTGAACATAACGAACGGGGACGCACCGTCTATTCTTGCGGCTTCGTAGAGGTCCTCCGGAATGTTCATCAGTATACCGGAAACTATCAGCATCGTGTAGGGAATGCCTATCCACAGGTCGACCACGATGACCGTGATACGCGCCCATGTGGGGTCTGTGAAGAACGGCAGCGGAGCGCTTATCCAGCCAAGCTCCTGGAGCAGTACGTTGACCGGACCCGCCTCGGCGAGAACGTTCTTCATTACCAGCAGCGAAACGAACTGCGGAACTGCGATAGCGAGCACGAAAAGCGTGCGGTAGAAAGCCTTGAAGCGAATGCCCTTCTTATTGATGAGCATTGCGAGAATGATTCCCAGCAGGTAGTTCAGGAATGTCGCGAACACCGCCCAGACCAGCGTCCAGGCGAGGACCGGCCAGAATGTGTGACCAATGGTGGAATCGCTTCCGAGAATTACCTTGAAGTTGTCAAGACCTATCCAGGTGAACAGGTTCGCGGGAACCTGGTGATCCTTGTCGTAGTTGGTGAACGCGAGGGAGATCATGTATACCAGCGGAACTATCGTGAACACGACAACGCCGGAAACGGGAATGAACAGCAGCGTCTTGTGGAAATGCTCATCGAGCAGAGACCTGATGTCGTCAACGAAGCACGGGAGCTTCTTGCCTGCCTTCTTCAGGCGCTCCGCAGTGTCGGCGGAATGAATGTTCTGAACCCACAGGAACAGGAACACCACCGTGATGAACAGCGCGAAGATACCGTAGAGCAGGATCAGCATGGAGTTGTCGCCGTCCTGGAGGACGTCGATACCAAGGGATTCGTCGAATTGCCAGCCGCGCTGAACTGTTCCGAGGTTCCGAAGCCCTGCGAGGAACCCGAATCCGGTGTCTATCATGAATCCGAAGTAAGCGACCTCAGCCGCGAGGTACATCAGACCTTTTATGATCTGTCCGCGGAACAGGCTGCCCGCGCCCATCACGATGTACGACAGCTTGGTAAGGATACCGCCGTGTACGAACGTCCGACCCAGCCACGCGAAGCCTCCGCCGAACTTTTTGAAGAACTTAGCGAGCGCGCCTGGGATACTCATGAAGAAATGAGCAATGCCCATGCCGAGCGCCTTGAAAAATTCCGATACACGGAACAATACTTTTTTGTACCATGGGAGTACAAAGTAATCAATTCTTGTCATTGCAATTACCTCCTGAATGATATCGGCGCTTTGTGCAGTTTCAGTGCGGCTTTTTCAGGAGACAAACAATTTATTATATCACCATAACAGCCTACTGTCAATATAGATTCAAAGCGGCATTGAAACTGCATAAAGCAGATATTTTCCATTTCTGCGGGCGGGCTTGGGAACACCGCCCGCATTATGGAATTGGGAGAAACCTATTTATTTAGGAATGGAT
>CAKSHG010000072.1 GCA_934456315.1 uncultured Oscillospiraceae bacterium
GCTGAACCGAGAATCCCTCTGCCGAAATAGTAACCACAGAACGCGACAGACTTGCCGCGCCTGCCGCACCAGCCGTTCGCAGCGGTCTGGAAATTTCCTCCGGCGTAAGGTCGCGGAACGCCAGCCATTCCCGCAGCCTGTCCACCGCCGCCGGCGACGCGGTGCTGAAGCTGTCCGCGCCGCAGACCACCCGCGCGGCTCCGCCCAGGGATACCAGCCGCTTCGCCAGTGCCAGCGCCTGTTCCAGGCAAGCGCCGTCCGAGCCGGGAGCGATCTCTATATCCGTGCTCTGCGCGGAGGTGTTCTCCTCCCGGCGCACCATCAGAGAGCGCTTCTTCGCCGAGAGCTTGTAATTTATGCGGTTCAGCGGGTCGCCGGGCTGGTAGCCGCGGTGTTCGTATCCCGGAGTTCCTCCCGCAATTGAGCCCTCCTCCGCCTCCTCGTCGTTGTCGGAGGGAAGCGCACTGGGCAGTACCTCCGGACCGGCGTACTCCACAATATCCGGCAGCACCGCCGCTGCGCCGCCCTCCGGGCGGATATCCGAGCGGTAGGTTATCAGCCCCAGGCTGTCCCGGAGCAGCAGCTCGTCCACCAGGAAATGTCCCAGTCCGCACTGCTCCGCTGTAGCCGTGATATTCACCCGGCCGGTCTTTCCGATGAGCGCACAGCGCGCCGTGAAAGGCTGTCCCATTAAGCTTCCATTGACCGTGATGAACGGCAGCACGCAGAATCCCCGCGCCTTGAAAATCAGCTCGGCGCTGACCGTATCTCCCTTGCGGTAAAGCCCGGAGAAACTGCTGCACTCCACGGTGAACCGCCTGTGAGATACCACGAAAACCACCACCGACGCCGCAATCGCCGCCGAAATGATGTATATCATTCCCCAGCCTGCCTCGCCGTTGATGAAAATCAACAGCACAGCCGAAAACAGCAGTGCCTGGATATACCCGAAAAGGCTCAGCCGGAGCCGTTTTTTTGCATTCACTTTCCGAGCCTCCTTCTGCGTCTGCGCAGCGCTTTAAGGCATTTGAGCAGCGATCTCGTATCGACCATTGCGGCGGTTTTATCCCCGGAATACATCAGCTTGTCAGCGGCGCTGCATATAGCGTCAGCTTCCTGCGGCATTCCCAGACGGTCGGAAAGCAGCTTTCGAACCTCTCCGGTAGTCATGCAGCTCTCATCTGCGCCGGAAAGCCCCGCAGCCAGCCTGCGTGTCCGGATATACACTCCGCGCACCTTTCCGGCGGGATTTCTCATGGGGTAGGTCAGCTGGAATCCTGCCCAGGCCAGCGGTTTCCTCATCAGAAATACCGCCAGCAGTACTGCCGCAGCAACAGCCGCGCCAAATACCCACTGCGGCATTGCGTCGGTGTCCTCCGCCTGCGTGGAGTAGCGCGTGCCGTCAAGGGTTATCCACCCTCCGCCGGTTATGTAGACCTCGGTCCAGGCGTGAGCCTGCGAGCCGGTTATTCTGTATGACCCAGTGGCTTCGTCGTAGGTACTCTGGGGCATCGCAAAGCCCTCACAGTACCGCGCAGGAAGCCCCGCCGCCCTTGCCAGCAGGGTCAGCGCAGAAGCATAGTCGCTGCATATCCCGCGCCTGCTTTTGAACAGGAAATAATCCGGAGTATGCTCCTCCGGCGCAAAGGCAAGGTCGTACACGAAGCCTGCGTCGCCGAACCACTTTTCAAGTGCCTCCGCCTTGTCGAAATCGTTGGTCAGACCTGCGGTTATCTCGTCCGCCAGCGCCTGTATCTCCGGAGCTATTCCAGTGCCGCCAACTGTTTCAAAGTACTCCTGCGCCTGCTGATACTGCTTCAGCAGAACATAGGATTTCGAGGTCGTAAAAGAGCTGTCCAGCAGCCCCAGGAATGTGTCCTTATCCATTCTCCGCAGGAATTCCGCATTCGGGACAGCGCTCGTGCATTGCAGGGCATACGTTGTCCCGTCAGGCATGGGGGCCTCCGAAAAGCAGTCGCCACGCGGGGTCATGTAGGTGCGTCCGCACTCGTCCGGTATCGACAGCAGGCAGGTGGTTTCCGGGTGCAGGACCACATAAGTCGATACATGACCGTGCAGATATATAATCATCGTGTAGGTGTCCAGGTCGTAATCCGGAAGCCCTTCGATGAGGTATCTGTATTTTTCGTCCACCATTTCCGGGTCTTTCAGCATGTCGTCCAGCAGGACATGAGCGTTCTGTATCTCGGCGTTGTATTCCCAGCCGGCGTCGCCCATGTTGAATTCGTCCAGGGCGGTCCAGCCGTCCTCGTTGTACTGGTCGAAAGCGCAGCGCTTTATGAGCTGCGGGCAGTTTGTCGCAACGGAAAACAGCACCTCGTCCGGCAGCTGATTGTTGCCATTGTTGACCGAGGAGCGCATAGCAAAGTTCTGCGTGAGCCCGGCATTTGCATTGTAGCCGCCGGTCTGCGGCACCATTTTGTTGAGGTAGTCCTCCAGCGGGGTATCCGTGCTTTTCGGAACGACCGCCGCTGCGAGTGTGATAAGCACCGCCGCCGCTCCTGCCGGAAGTGCGCGTTTCAGGCGCGTGTGCTTTTCCTCGAAGCTTTTAGCCCCGTGCATGCAGGGCACGGCAAGATTCGCCGAAGCGAAGATGAAGCAGCCGGTCATTATCAGCATGAAATACACCGGAAGCTCCCGCATAGTCCTGGAGGAAAGAATCAGCGGAATGAACGACAGCAGAAGAAGGAAGCACGGCCGCGGGCTTATCACCGAAAAATAGAACCCCATAAACCCGATTATGACCGAAAAAATAACTATCGCCGCCGCCGCGAATACTATGTCAAAGCTTGCCGAAGCAGTGAACAGGAAATTCATGAATCCGCCGTCCGCATTCGTATACGCCGCGGCTTTCGTGCCGACTATCCAGGCGGCTGCAACAAGCCCTGCTATGCTTAAAAACATCGCCAGCGGCTTTTTCCGCAGAAAATAGAACAGCAGGAATATACCCGCCGTCAGCGCGGTCATTATCAGCGCGCAGGGCAGAAAGTTCCTGCGGCACAGCGTGTACATCAGCGCCGTGCACACCGAGGTAAGGTAACATATTATCGGCAGCGGTGACGCCCCGTCAAATCTGACGCTAATTTTTGCACTCATTTTTATCATACTGGCGATTCCGCGCAAATAAATTGCGGCGGAATGTTCTGGCATTTACAAAGGGTCCGTTTTTACTCATTTAAAGTAGGAATACAGGCGGCACATCATCATACCGTTATACAGCTTGCGGTTCTTGTCCGCCTTCTGACCGAAAAGGTCCTCGAACTCCTCGTCCGGAGTGATGATGTAGACCTGCGTGCCATTCAGCGGAAGCAGCTTTTCGCCCATCGCGCGGTATATCTCACGCGCCTGCTCTACCTCCAGCATACGCTCGCCGTAGGGCGGGTTGGTGATTATTTTCAGCTCCTCCGCAGGCGGTGCGTAATCCCGGATATCCCGGCGCTCGGCGGTGATATTGAGCTGCGGCGCAGCCTTCTTCGCGTTGGACAGGGTCAGCGAAACGCACTCCCCGTCGATATCGTATCCAAACGCCCGGAACTTCGCGTCGCGCTTTATCGCGTCAGCCGCTTCAGAGCGCGCCGCCCTCCACGCCTTGTCGGATATGAATCCCAGCCGCTCCGCAGCAAAGCTGCGGTTCAGCCCCGGCGCGATGTTCAGCGCTTTCAGCCCGGCCTCTATCAGCAGAGTTCCCGAACCGCAGAACGGGTCGCACACCGTGTCGTTCTCGCGGATACGCGCGAGGTCGATTATTCCCGCCGCGAGCGTTTCCTTTATGGGCGCGGCGTTGGATTCACGGCGGTAGCCGCGCTTGTGGAGCCCCACTCCGCTGGTGTCAAGCATGAGCGTGACCTCGTCTTTCATGATGGAGAAGCGTATCTGCGCTACTGCGCCGCTCTCCGGCATAGTCTGCAATCCGTAGGATCTGCAGAGGTTCACAGCCATCGCTTTCTTCACTATCTTCTGGCATGCCGGGATACTTTTCAGCACCGAATTCAGCGAGTGCCCGGTGTTCGGGAATGCGTCGTATCTCCCGATGTACTCCGACAGCGGTAGCGCCTTTATCCCCTCGAAAAGCTCGTCGAACGTCTTGGCGCGGAACTGTCCCAGAACTATGCATACTCTCTCCGCCGTGGAAAGGCAGATATTCGCCTTGGCGCAAAGCTCCGGTGAGCCGCTGAACGCGACCTTTCCATCGGAAACGGCGATGTCCTCACCGCCTATCTTCTTCACCTCGAACGAGAGCGTCTTTTCTATGCCGAAATGGCAGGGCGCGATGTATCTGTAATTTGTCATGATCATTCTCCAGTTTTGCATTATTGTGTGCTTAATATTATACCAAAAAACAGGCGTAAAGTCAACAAAAACACTTGATTTTTATCATTCCATGCTATATAATTGTTTTGAGAGGAGGTATTTATATGAAAAAGCGCTTTATTTCTATTCTGACTGCGGCGATGATACTGCTGACCGGCTGCTCCGGAAATACTCCGTCAGGGAACCCGTCAGATTCATCAGAACAGAACAGCACTGCTCCGCAAACTGAAAGCACAGATCCCGCAGGACCCGAACCAGAGGAGATCACAGTCGGTTTTGTGACCTATGAGGCTCCTGACGTCAGCGGCGAGCCTGTCATAGCGGACAATAACAGCACATTCTACAGATACGCCGGAATGCGCTGGTGGAGGGACTATTCAGAACCCGCAGCGGAATTCGTCCTGCGCGACGGGAAATACTCACCGTTCTTCGACTACGAACACGACCCCGCCGCAGGAGCCGGTCTTGAACAGGGCTTCGCGATATATCCCACCGTGGAAAGCTTCAACGACGGCGGCTGGAAATACATCGGCAGCCTTACATCAGGCGCCAGTGACAGCCAGAGGTACTTCTACCTTTCCCCGGACGGCGAAACCATACTTCAGTTCTTTGAGGACGACGGCTACGCAGAAGTTGCAGACGGTGAAAAGCTGTTTACAGTCAATATCCTAGTTGCTTCCGCAGTATAAATGATTCAGCGGCGGCGCGTTCTGCGCCGCTGCTTTTGTGCAATGTGCACATGGTTTGTGATGAAATTTCGTTTTGTTTAATCAAAATCAACAGCTTGCCCGAAAATCTGTTGCAAAAAAAACAAATATAAGTTATAATAGAAACAGGCATAATCGGTGCGGAGCGTCCAGGGAACTATCCCTGACAATATATAGAAACACCGCACTGCGAAAGGAGATAATCTCAAATGGCAATCAAACTCAACGACAGATATTTAAGCAGCTTCGTTGCAGAGCATGAGCTCACCGCTATTGCTCCCGCAGTTAAGGCAGCTCACGACCAGCTCGTTAACAGGAACGGTCTGGGCAACGACTTCCTCGGCTGGATAGACCTCCCCGTCGACTACGACAAGGAAGAATTTGCACGCATAAAGCAGGCTGCTGCTAAGATCAAGAAGGACAGCGACGTGCTGATCGTTATCGGTATCGGCGGCTCCTACCTCGGCGCAAGAGCAGTTATCGAGGCTATAAAGTCCTCCCTGTACAACAGCCTGAAGAAGGACACACCCGACATCTACTTCATCGGCAACTCCATCAGCCCGACATACCTTAGCGAGGTAGTTTCCCTCGTTGAAGGCAAGGACTTCTCCGTAAACATCATCTCCAAGTCCGGTACGACCACCGAGCCGGCTCTCGCATTCCGCGTATTCCGCGACCTGCTGGTCGAGAAGTACGGCGAGGAGGGCGCAAAGGGACGTATCTACGCCACGACCGACAAGGCTAAGGGCACCCTCAAGGAGCTCTCCGACAAGAAGGGCTACGAAACATTCGTAGTTCCGGACGACGTAGGCGGCAGATTCTCCGTACTTACCGCAGTAGGACTGCTCCCCATCGCCTGCGCAGGCTGCGATATCGACGCGCTCATGAAGGGCGCCGCTGACGCCCGCACTGCTTACGCTGACTGCGACCTCGAGAAGAACGACTGCTACAAGTACGCAGCGCTCCGCAACATTCTCTACCGCAAGGGCAAGAGCGTTGAGATGCTCATCGCTTACGAGCCGAGCTTCGCTATGATGAACGAGTGGTACAAGCAGCTCTTCGGCGAGAGCGAGGGCAAGGACAACAAGGGAATCTACCCGTCCTCCGCTGTATTCTCCACCGACCTGCACTCCCTCGGTCAGTTCATTCAGGACGGTTCCCGCGTTATGTTCGAAACCGTTATGCAGTTCGCAAAGCCCCAGAAGGAGTTCTTCCTCAAGGACGACCCCACCAACGTTGACGGTCTGAACTTCCTTTCCAACCAGAACATGTCCGTGGTTAATCGCAAGGCTTACGAGGGCACTGTTATCGCACATACCGAGGGCGGCGTTCCCAACATCGTTCTCGAGGCTCCCGAGCTCAACGAATATGAGCTTGGATATATCATCTACTTCTTCGAGAAGGCATGCGCGATCAGCGGCTACCTGCTCGGCGTAAATCCGTTCAACCAGCCCGGCGTTGAGAGCTACAAGAAGAACATGTTCGCTCTCCTCGGCAAGCCCGGCTACGAGGCACAGAAGGCAGAGCTGGAAGCCAAGCTCGGTCTTTGATCCCAAGGCAAAAATGGAGAGATCCGCGTTCCAGCGGCGCTTTCCTCGCAATAATACAACACTATTCATGGAGGTTTACTATGATTAAGCTTATCACAGGCAAGAGAGGCACCGGCAAGACCAAGATCCTTATCGACGCTATCCACGAGGCAGAGAACAAGTCCAACGGCAACGTTGTTGCTATCCAGAAGGGCTCCTCCCTCAACACCGACATCACCCCCAAGGTTCGCCTTATCAACATCGAGGACTACGCAGTAGAGGGCGTTGACGCTTTCTACGGTTTCGTTTCCGGTATCCTGGCTTCCGACTACGACTGCACCGACCTGTTCGTAGACGCTACCCTGAAGATCACCGGCAGAGATTACGCTAAGGTAGGCGAGCTGTTCGAGAAGCTGGCTAAGATCTCCGGCGACACCGTTATCACCTGCACCATCTCCGCTGATAACTCCGAGCTGCCCGAGTCTATGAAGAAGTTCATCGTTTGATTTCTTGCTGACTTTTTCAGGCTGGCGCAGGGCTTACAGGCTCCGCGCCAGCCTGATGATTTTAGTCAATAATTCTGTTTTGAGCAGGCAATTCGGGCATAAAAGTGACTAATTCAACAAATCCCAGAATATTTTTTACAATTTGCCCGAAAACCCTTGACAAAACAGAATTCGCGTGTTATAATATTATGCGTGACTGTAAAAGGGTTCATTATATGAACTCTTAGGAAAAGAAATGTTAAATTAAGGGGGTGCAATAATGGCAGTTCCGAAGAGAAAGGTATCCCGCGCAAGACGCGACAAGAGACGTTCACAGGTATGGAAGTTATCTGCACCGTCCTTCTCTCGCTGCAAGCAGTGCGGTGAGCTCAAGCTCGCTCACAGAGTATGCGGCAATTGCGGTTATTACAATGATAAGGTCGTTATCGCTAAGGAAGCATAATTTGCCTGCATTCAGTAACTAAACACAAGTTTACGGGAAGTCCCTCCGGTTCAGCCGGGGGGATTTTTGCTGATTATAAACAATTTATAGATTATCGTCAAATATACATTATATTCCTTGAAAATACAGCTGAAATATGCTATACTATAACTATATGGCTTTAAAACTGAGAACAGGAGAAATAATATGCAGGTAGTAGCAATAGTAGGACGTCCGAATGTCGGGAAGTCCACACTTTTCAATAAGCTGGTGGGTCAGCGCCTGTCCATCGTGGACGACAAGCCCGGCGTCACCCGCGACCGTATCTACAGCCGCTGCGAGTGGCTCGGAAAGGAATTCATGCTCATCGACACCGGCGGTATCGAACCAAAGACCGACGACGTTATCCTCGCGCAGATGAGAGAACAGGCAATGCTCGCCGTTGAGCGCGCGGACGCAATCATTTTCGTCACCGACATCACCACCGGAGTCACCGCCAACGACAGCGACGTTGCCTCCATGCTGATAAAGAGCGGCAAGCCGGTCGTCCTCGCCGTAAACAAAGTGGACGGCATCGGCGCTCCGCCCCCTGAGATCTACGAGTTCTACAACCTCGGACTCGGTGACCCTATCCCGGTTTCCTCCGTGCACGGACACGGCACCGGCGACCTGCTCGAAGCTGTTTTCGAGAACCTCCCGCCTGAGGAGCCTGACGAGTACGACGCCGACGCTATCAAGGTAGCCGTTATCGGCAAGCCGAACGTGGGAAAATCCTCCCTCATCAACCAGATAGCCGGCGAGGAGCGCTCCATAGTTTCCGACATCGCCGGAACCACCCGCGACGCGATAGACACCGAGATACAGCGCGGCGAGGACAAATTCATCTTCATCGACACCGCCGGAATGCGCCGCAAGGCCAAGGTCATCGAGAACATCGAGCATTTCAGCGTTCTCCGCGCGCTCATGGCGGTCGACCGCGCAGACGTGTGCGTTATCGTCATCGACGCTACAGTAGGCTTCACGGAGCAGGACAGCAAGGTCGCAGGCTACGCCCACGACAAGGGCAAGGCGTGCGTTATCGCCGTAAACAAGTGGGACGCAGTCGAGGACAAGACCGACCGCACGATGGACGATTTCCGCAAGAAGCTGGAGATAGATTTCTCATTCATGTCCTACGCGCCGTTCGTGTTCATCTCCGCAAAGACGGGTCAGCGCATCGACAAGCTGTTCGAGCTGATAAAGTTCGTTCATGAGCAGCACTGCATGCGTATCTCCACCGGAGTGCTCAACGATATGCTGAACTACGCGACTTCCCGCGTTCAGCCGCCGTCAGACAAGGGCAAGCGCCTGAAGATATACTACATGACACAGGCGTCCGTATGCCCGCCTAACTTCGTTATCTTCTGCAACAGCCGCGAACTGTTCCACTACTCATATCAGCGCTACATTGAGAATCAGCTCCGCGAAACATTCGGGCTGACCGCTACGCCGATAAAGCTCACTATCCGCGAAAGAGGCGAGTAATGAATCAGATCCTGTCGGACTTCATACGCCGCCGCACCGGAATGCTCGTCATCTGCACCGCTATAGCTGCGGGATTCTCCGCGGCGGCATGGGTGCCGCTCATCTTCTCCGGGAGCTGGGCGGAGTGGTTCCGGATACTCTGGACGATAGGCGCAGCCTTCCTGACCGCTGTTGTGGTTTTCCTGCTCGTCAAGGCGTTCGTGGATATATTCGGAGTGGCAAGGTGCCGGCTGAAAGAACAGATAGACAAAATGCCGGAGGCGGAACGCAGCGGGCTTATCGCCGCCTACCCGGCGGCCAGGACCCTCGGGGAGCGCTGGTTCCTGCCGGAGCATATACTGTTCTATACGGCGCGCCGCGCACTGGTGCTCCGCTACGACGCAATAAAGATGATAATGCTGAAAAATGACGGCGACCTGCTGCTGGTGACCTCCTCCGGAGATGTCACAATGCCGGTGAAGCCCCGCGAAAATGCCGGAGTACTGTACGCAGTGCTGCGCAGCAAGAATCCCGACATTAAGCCCGGCAAGGCTGAAAACACAGACAAAGACACGAACAAAACCGAAAGGACATAACACACGATGATATGGCTCTGTTATATAATCATGATAGCTGTTCCCTATCTTCTAGGCGGCATTAATACATCAATTATAGTCACGAAGCTTAAAACCGGAAAGGATATCCGCACAATGGGCAGCGGCAACGC
>CAKSHG010000073.1 GCA_934456315.1 uncultured Oscillospiraceae bacterium
ATTTGTCAAAAATATATTGTTATAGTATAAAATCATGTACAAGAAAAATACCCGGCTCATCGTGAAGAACCCACGAAAAACCGGGATATGAAATTTCTCTTTTACGCAATAGTCGCCATAGAATTTACCAACCTCAAAGGTGTTCTCTATATCGAAATGGCGATTACGTTTTTTCGGAAATATTCATGCGGAATTGCTTTGGTGTGGTTCCCCGCAGTTTCTTAAAGCTTTTTATCATATGGGAGCAATCGGAAAAACCTGTTTCCATGCTTATGCGCTGCAGATCAAAATCAGTGAAAACAAGGAATTCTTCAGCTTTGATTATTCTCATTTCCTCAATATATTCTTTGCATGTTTTTCCGTAAACTGCAAGGAATTTCTTCGCGAAATAGGAATAACTCATTCCGCAGCGTTCAGCTATCTCGCTGACCTGTACGCCAGTCGACAGCCGCTCGTCAATAAACTCGGTGATATTATAGATGTCGTATTTGGAATCCTCGGAATATGTTTCGTTGTCGACAGAAAATCCCTTGGATTGCCAGCAACGAAGAATATTGATTAGCAGTCCATACAATTCAGAGCGTATTACAAGATCGAATCCGTATCTCTGCTGGCGCATTTCTTCTATGCAGCGCGTCAGCACTTCCCCGGCGCGCATCTCTGACGTTTGCGATGAGTCAAAGAAAGACGTCATATTCTTTCTTTCGGCGCTAAGAAAAATACTGCGTAACTTTGGTGCATAGCTCGGCGTCAGGCTCATTCTGCTTATGTCCAGTTTTACTACAGCATACCGCGCTTCTTCGCCGCCCGGGCAGTAGGATATCGAGTGCACCGATTTGGGGTGAAACAGCATCATGTCACCTTTATCAACAATGTACTTTTCTCCGGCGTTCGATACCTCGACCTTACCGCTGTACATGTAGATCAGTTCCATGTAGAAATGCCAGTGGGCATGTACCGGAAAATACTTTGAACCTGTGTCAAAATAGAAGCACTCTATCGGACGATTCAGCATGTCACCATGCTCATACAGAAATGGCATTCAGACCACTCCCCCGCGCCATTTGAGCTGCCAGAAAGCAACCGCTCCAGCCGCAGCAACATTCAGCGAATCCACGCCGTTTTCCATTGGTATCTTCACCGTATAATCGCAGCTCGCTATAGTATCCTTGGATAATCCGTCGCCCTCGGTGCCAAGGACGATCGCAAGCTTATCCTCGCCTGCAAGAACAGGGTCGTCGATGCTGACGGAATTATCACTGAGCGCCATTGCTGCCGTTTTGAATCCCCAGCTGTTCAGCAGCTGAAGCCCCTTGCCCGGCCAGTCCTCCGGTTCCTCGCCGATCTGTGCCCAGGGAACAACAAGGACCGTACCCATGCTGACGCGTACCGCTCTCCGTAAAAGCGGATCACAGCATGACGGAGTGACCAGCACGGCGTCTATTCCCAGCGCCGCAGCAGAACGGAACACGGCGCCGATGTTTGTAGTATCCACAATGTTTTCCAGGACGGCAATCCGATGTGCATTCCGGCATATGTCTTCAGCATTTCCAGCGGCAGGACGCCGCACGGCACACAGCACGCCACGATTTAGTCTGTAGCCTGTCATAGCGGACAGCACGTCCGGTTCAGCAAGGTATACAGGAATGTCCCCGCAGTTCCTGATTAGCTCGCCGGCACAGCCGTCAAGACAGCGTTTCTCGGTAAGCATGGAAACCAGCTCGTAGCCGCGCTCCAGCGCAAGCTGGATCACCTTAGGGCTTTCTGCGATGAATATTCCCTTTTCAGGCTCAAGTCGGTTGCGGAGCTGCGCTTCTGTAAGCTTTGAATAGACTTCGCAGCCCGGGTGGTCAAGTGTAGTTATTTCTATAAATTCTGGCATGTCATTCACTCTTATCTTTCAGATATTCTTTTATTTTTTGCAGTGTTTCGCTGTATTCCTGCTCAAGTGATTCATGGGCGGATTCTGCGTATTCCGTGCAGCCGCTCTTTATTGACAGTTCGGAGGCGCGGGCTCTTTCAGAAAGCCCGGTCAGCCCCACAGTCAGAGCCGTGCTCTTTATTGAGTGGGCGCACAGACGGTAGTCCTTCCAGCGCTTTTCAGCGTAGCAGCTCCGTAATTCCTCTAAATGGTCGTTCTCAACGAAGTCGCAGAGGAGGCTGTCGAACAGTTCCATGCTGTTGCAGCAGAAAGGAAGCGCAATGTTCAGATTTATCTCCGGGACCTTTTCGGAGAGAGCGGCAGATTTAACGGCAGGCTTGCTTAACGGTTCAGGCGTTGCTTCTGAAACAGGCCTGATGAGTGATGCGGGCAGGTTCCTGCGAATCGCTTCCTCAAGCTTTGAGC
The DNA here is from genome assembly GCA_934456315.1 of uncultured Oscillospiraceae bacterium. Taxonomy (GTDB): domain Bacteria; phylum Bacillota; class Clostridia; order Oscillospirales; family Ruminococcaceae; genus CAG-115. The sequence continues at coordinate 2,348 of CAKSHG010000073.1, forward strand.
CGCGTACCGGCTTTGATATGTAATCCGCGAATCCGACGTCCATGTACTGCTCCCTTACCCCTGCCAGCGCGTTTGCAGTCAGCATTATCACCGGCGTGTCGTGATTGGGAGCGGTCTGGTTTCCGCGCAGGAGCTTGAAGGTCTGTACGCCGTCCATTTCTGGCATCATGTGATCCATGAGTATCAGGTCGTATTTTGTCTTTCGGGCTTTTTCCAGGCAGTCGCTGCCGCTGCTTGCGGTATCGACACGAACGCGTGTTTCTTTAAGCAGATTCGAAATGACGAGCAGATTTACCGGGAGATCATCGACCGCAAGGATTTTCGCTTCCGGAGCCTCAAAGCTGTGATGATATTCGTGGTCCGTACTTGCCGAATAGTTCAGGTTTACGCCGCCGCATGGCGTTTTGTCCACAATGATCTGCGGCAGCTCGACCGAGAACGCTGAGCCGCTCCCAAGCTCGCTGTCTGCTTTTACTGTACCGTTCATCAGGTCGCACAGCCGCTTTACTATAGAAAGTCCCAACCCTGTTCCTTCGATATTGCGGTTATGCTGGAGGTCAAACCGCTGGAACTGCGTGAAAAGCTGCTCCAGGTTCTTTTGGGAAATACCTATTCCGGTGTCTGTAACGTCGATCTTTAGCACAAATCTGCCATCGGAGGAGCTCCCTCCCACAGAGAGTTTGACTGTTCCCTTTTCTGTGTATTTCACCGCGTTGGTCAGCAGATTTACGATGATCTGGCGTATGTGGGTTTCATCGCCGTGGAGCTTGACGGGTACGTCGTCAGAGCATTCCACAAGGAATTCCAGCTGCTTTGCCTTTGCACGTCCGGCGACCATATTGCAGCAGTCGCTTATCAGGGAATTCACTTCGTAGTCTACGGCTGTTATCTCCAGCTTTCCGGATTCTATTTTCGAGATGTCCAGAACGTCGCTGACTATTGATAGCAGTGAATTGCCGGAGGTCTGGATATTCCCGGCGTATTCCCGGATAGCGGGGTCCTTTTCTTCGCGGAGGATCATCTCGTTCATTCCGAGTATTGCGTTGATAGGCGTGCGTATCTCATGGGACATGTTGGCGAGGAACGAGCTTTTAGCCTTGTTTGCCGCCTCTGCCTCCTGCTGGGAGCGTTTTTCTTTCTGGAGGGCGTCTATCAGGCGGAGATTCTGCTCATTCATAAGAGAGATTACGATCATCGCAACGATAAGCGACAGCAGCTGTATCCCTACCGAAATCACGACTTCCTGCACAACGTAATAGCGGTCGGTTTCAGTTCCGTCGATGTTACGCCAGATACCCGTTGCTATAACGCATATACAGCAGCTGAAGGCGGTCACGGTGGTCAGCCGCTTGTTGCCGAAAACCACCGACATCAGGATCGGGATAACGAACGCAGTCATGGTTATCGGAAAAACGTAGTGCACCATAGCGACAACGGTACACATGAAAACGACCGTCAGAACCATAACGTAATTCAGCAGCCAGTCCCTGCGCGGGAATTTCCTCATCATGAAGCTGTCAAACAGAACAGCCAGAAAAACAAGTCCCGATGGGATCATCAGGTATTTAACGAGGTGAACAGTGAGGTCGCCGTCTATCTTGTTCTGTAAGCCGAGGATCAGATTTACGCATATTTCCAGCAGGAATACGCCTGTCGCAATGACGCAGTTCATTATAAACAGTCTGCGCCGCCACTTCACGTATTCCGGAGCGGTTTCGATCATTTTTTCTGTTATTTCTTCCACTTTTTTCACCGACCTTTTCTTATAATTATATATCAATTTCCGCAAAAAATCAATACCCTTCATCTGTACGGACGTTTTTCCCGGAATATATGAATATCTGCCCTTTTGGGCGTTTTTTATAAAATCTGTCCACATTATGCTTGAAATTAGGTCAACTTTGTGATAGAATACATTTGTAATCGATTTCGACATGGCATTTTTATCATGTCCACATGGAGGTAAATCATCAATGGAATCTACCGCAATACTTAAAACCGGCATAGCCGCCGTCTTATCGGCGATAATGACCCTGACCGGCTGCTCCGGCGGAAGCGCTCCCACTGAAACCGCGCCCGGCGGAGGGACCTCGGAAAGCTCGTCCGCATCAACAGATACCGACGAGGCGAACACAATGACATCGCTCGAGGTGATCCGTGCGATGGGCAACGGCATAAACCTCGGAAACACGCTTGAGGCCTATAATCATCAGGCATATCTTAACGGCTCCGACCCAACATCTGCCGAAATAGTCTGGGGACAGCCCCGCACGACCCAGGAGATGATCCAGGGAATGAAAGCCGCCGGCTTCGACACGATCCGCATACCGATCGCCTGGACAAACGGAATGAACTACGAGAGCGGCGACTACACCATTGACCAGCGGCTTATGGACCGCGTAGACCAGGTGGTGAACTGGGCGCTCGATGAGGACATGTACGTTATAATCAACGACCACTGGGACGGCAGCTGGTGGGGAATGTTCGGCGCAGCCGACCAGGCTACCCGCGACAAGGCGTGGGATATGTACAGATCAATGTGGACGCAGATCGGCGAGCACTTTGCGGGCAGCTCCTACAAGCTGATATTTGAATCTGCAAACGAGGAACTCGGCGACCGCCTTAACGACAAGGACGTGACAGGCTCCCGCGGCGTACTTAGCGAAAGCGAATGCTACGAAACCACTAACCAGATAAACAGCGAATTCGTCAAGGTTATCCGCTCCCTCGGCGGAAAGAATGCGGACCGTTTCCTGCTTATCGCCGGCTACAACACTGATATAACAAAGACCTGCGATGACCGTTTCAAGATGCCCGAGGACACCGCAGACAGCAAACTGCTTCTTTCTGTGCATTACTATACTCCCTGGGATTACTGCGGAACTGACGGAGTTACGCAGTGGGGCTCTCCCGGCGACTATGACGAGCAGAACGGGCTGTTCGAAAAGCTAAGCAAGTTCTCCGAGCAGGGCTACGGAGTTGTTATCGGCGAATATGCTGTAATGCTCAAGAACGGCGGCATAAAGCCCGATACTGACAAGTTCTATGATAATCTGATGGATAACTGCGACCTCTACGACTTCTGCCCTGTTCTCTGGGATTGCAGCAACTTCTACAAGCGTATCTCCAACACGCTGTCCGATGAAAAGCTTGCGGAGCTGTTCAGCTCCAGGGCAGCAGCAAACGAAGCCGGCAAGACCGTCGATGAGATCAAATCCGCCGCCAGGGAAAAAATCGAGCAGACCCGCAAGGCAGCCGAGGAAAATGCGCTCGCCGACGTGGAGTTCGTACCGTCGGACGACGCTGCGATAGCATGGATAATGTACCAGAGCGCTGATTACACCAAATCCTACAGCGTGGGAGATTCTTACGACCCGACAAACAAGACCAAGGGTATCAGGGACAAGAACGCGCTCATCACCGGCGAAGGCACCTACACAGTAAGTCTTGATTTCACTGAATGCGGAGCCGCAAAGGGCGTTGCGTTCTCTGCGCTGGGAATTTCCAACGGCGAGGACCTGTTCCCCGGATACACAGTGACAATTGATAAGATACTCGTCAACAACTCCCCGTTCGACCTTAACGGAAAGGAGTTCACCACCTCTGACGACAAGCACTGCACCCGCGTGAACCTCTATAATGCCTGGGTAAACGACGTTCCCAAGGAAGCGCGTACCACTGACGGCGACTTTACCGACTGCTCCGCGCAGATAATGAACATAAGCGACAAGACTTCCGTTTCCAATATTTCCATTACATTCACCGTTCACGCGCCGTAATTAAGGTAATTGAATATCTCCGAACGAGCCTGGTATTTTTCCGGGCTCGTTATTTTTATGCCTTACTGAAGCGCGTCTGCTGCTGATTCTGCAAATTTTAATAAAAACTTAATAAAAAGTACTTGATTTTTTTGTTAAAATATGCGAAAATATAAAATGTATAGGTATGAAATCAGGATACCTAAAAACAATTACAAAGGACGTGTGCAAATGGCGCAGTTTTTTAACTTCAAGGGCGATTATTTTGGGCTTACCGAAAGCGAGGTTCAGGAAAACACTGAACTGTACGGTTACAATATATATACAAAAAAAGAGCAGTCAAAGGAGCAGTTCAATCCCGGCAAGGTGATACTGTCCCCGTCGGTGCTTCTGATGTTCATAGCTGGAGTTCTAAGCTTTTTCAGCAGCGGTATCCTGACCGGAGCGGTCATCATAGTGATCGACATTGCGTGGTGCATTGCCAATATAATTATCGGTCAGCGTTCTGATGAGCGGCTGAAGGAATTCCACGAATCCACCGTGGTGAAGTTCCGCGTGATACGTCATGGCAAGCTGGAGCTTATAGAGAAAGAATTCATCGTCCCGGAGGATCTGATAGTCGTCCAGGCGGGAGAGTGCGTCCCCGCTGACGCAATGATAATGGAAAGCCGCGAGCTTACAGTGGACGAGAGCGTTTTCACAGGCTCGAACAAGCCGGCTGCAAAGTACGCCGGAGCCATTTCAAAGGAAGAACTTGAGCCGTCTTTCGTGTACAGCGGTACAAAGGTGCTCACCGGCGTTGCGATATGCAAGGTCAGCGCTGCCGGCGTCGATACAAAGTACTATCAGAGGATAGGCGAGCCTGCTCCGAAGCACTGCTACTTTACCTCGATGGAACGCATAATCCAGAAGCTGCTTCCGCTCTGCTCGGCTACTGCGGCTGTCCTGGCGCTCATCTCAATGGTCGCGTGGATACTTTACGGCAACGAGGTCTTTGAATCCGCAATGCGCGGTATAACGCTCGGTCTGTGCTTCCTCCCTGCCGGGATAGATACTATAATCCGGATCTACTACACCAGCTGCGCTTCCGAGATGTCCGGAAAGAGTGCAATCGTCAAGTCGCTTTCTGATATTGAGAAGCTCAATTCAATGTCAGTACTGTGCGTTGAAAAGGAGGGCGTTATCTCTAAAAGCCGCCTTGAAGTGCAGAACATCTTTACCCCCAGCGAGGAGCTTCTTTTCAAGGTAGCCGCGCTTGCCTGCGACCCTGACACGACGGACGACGCTGAACGCGCCTTAATGGTGCGGGCTGCGTTTTACGATGAACGCATCGCAGACGTTTACTCCAAGAACAAGTTTATCGAACGCATACCCGACACGAATGACTTCATGAGCGGCGCCCTCTGGGAGGTCGGCGGAGCAAGACTGTACTGTATCAAAGGAACGCCGGAGCAGATACTTCCGCTGTGTAAATTCCGCGGCGAGGAGCTTTACACTGCCCAGAAGATGAAGAAGGAATACTATACGCACGGCTGGCAGGTTATGGCAATCGCCTGCGCGGACGCAGAAGAACGTGACTGCGATGAAACAGCCGGATTCGCATATACATTCATAGGCTTTATTGCATTCTCGTCGCCGATAAGGGATTCCGTTCCCAACGCGGTCAAGACCTGCCAGCGCGCTGGCGTGAGGGTAGTTATGTTCACCGAGGACAATGCGGAATCAGCGGCGGCGACCGGAAAAATGATCGGACTTTCCGGCAAGGTGGTCACAGGAAAGAGCATTTCCGAATCCGTAAAGTACGGCTCGGAGCTTCCGCTTGACGCCGACATTTACGCGCGTATCACGCCGGAGCAGAAGCTCTATGTGATCGAGCAGATGAAGAAAAACGGACAGACCGTTGCGATGACCGGCACCCGCGCGGAGGACTCCGAGGCGATGGAACGTTCGGATATCGGTATTACGATATCCGAGAGCACCACCGGAAGCGCCTACGAGGCGGCTGACGTCATAATGCACGACGACAACTTCTCGGCTATTGCAGGAATGATCGCGTCTGCACGTCAGGTGCACCGGAACATAAAACGCGCAAGCGCGGTCATGATCTCCGGCTATCTTGCGCTTGTGCTGCTCAACATGCTGAACCTGTTCGGTGACGCACAGCTTATGCTGAATCCCGCGATAATCGCTGTACTTACTATGTTCGTACTTCCGGCGGCGGCGCTCGCCGACCTGAAAAACCATGCGGACATGAAAGGCTTCATGCCGCCGTCCGAATTCATCACTACGCGCCGGATCAATTATCGGTTCATCGCGCTTTCCGCTATCGTCGGTGCGCTCTGCGGCGCGGTTTCGATAGCTTCCTACATGTTTATGTACAACGGCACCAACGTAGAGTTTGCGAGGAGCTGCGCACTGCTGTCGTTCGGATTCTGCACTTCCCTGTTCACGTTTATCAACCTGACTCCGGGAAATCCGTTTGTGGGATTCGCTTCAGCAGGAAAGACTGCCGTCATCGGAGTCCTTGCTCCGGCGGTAACTGCGCTGATACTTGTTTTCGTCCCGGGAGTAAACTCGGTATTCGGTATGACTGGCATAGACATGCTCGCAACGTTCATTTCCATCATGACCGGCGTTGTTCCTGCGCTGGCTTATGTAGTTGTGCGTTCTATCATAAAATTTGAGTAAGGAGTTCAGTTATGAAGAAGTTTTTGGGCTATCTGAAGCTTATCCTGTGCGGGATAGTTTTCGGTATTGCTAACGTTATCCCGGGCGTTTCCGGCGGCACCATGCTTGTGGTTTTCGGTATTTACGACCAGCTTACGGATGCGATATCCGGAGTCAGGGCCATCATCAAGAACATTGTGTTCCTGCTTTTCCTTGGGATTGGCGCGGGCGTTGGTATTCTGGGATTTGCCGCTCTTATCAAGTACCTGTTTGAGAACTACGGCGTTCAGACAAACATGTACTTCATCGGACTTATCCTGGGAAGCGTTCCCATGATATTCCACATGGGGACCGCTGAAAAGAAAGTCAGACCGCTTTGCCTGCTGCCGTTCATTCTGGCGATGGGGCTTGTTATCGGGCTGACCGTCCTGAACGGCTACATGGAGGCAAACGACCTCATTCCCGCCGCCGAAACGGTCGAGGGATTCAGCATTTTCGTCACCGTAAAGCTGCTGATTTGTGCGTTCGTTGCCGCTGTCGCGATGATTATCCCCGGTCTGAGCGGGTCGTTCGTCATGATGCTGCTGGGCGTTTACAACACGGTCATCAATGCTATTCAGATCAAGGCGCTGAACTTCTACGTAATCATTCCGGTCGCAGTCGGCGTGGTACTTGGAATAATACTCGGCGCAAAGCTGATATCGACGCTGATAAAGAAGCACAAGCTCATGGTCTACAGTGCAATAATGGGATTGGTTATCGGCTCGGTTTACGCGATCCTTCCCTCTGGATTCGGCTTCAACCTCCAGACGGGATACGGATTTGTCTGCCTGCTGTTCGGAGTGCTGACCTCCATTATGGTCGAAAGGCTCGGCAAGTCAACAGAGAGCACTGCTGCATAACTAAAACGGCTGGGAAACTCCCAGCCGT
>CAKSHG010000074.1 GCA_934456315.1 uncultured Oscillospiraceae bacterium
TTTATACGGCGGTCGAGGTAGGTCGTGTAGTAGTACACTCCGGTCTGCGCGTTCCAGCAGGAAGTGTATATCGTTATTTCGAACTTCCCCGGCGCGACCTCGCAGCAGCCCCGGGTCTGCTCCACAGAGCCGAGAATGTGGAAGAACTGCCCCACGCTTTCTGGCTCGGAGCCGCCGGAGCGGGAGTTGTTCCGCGTGAAAGCCCCCCTCGCGAACCTCGACGCGGACGACAGGTCGCCCGGAAGCCCCAGCGCGCCCATTCCGCGGCTGTAGCGAGTGAGCTCCAGTCCCTCCGCGAAGCCGTTCTGGGGGTCCTTTGGGGTGAGGTTCATGTAGTTGTTCAGCAGGAACATCTGCTGTTCGAACGGAGGATTGTTCGTCAGCACGCCCGCCCTGTTCTCGTAGACGTGAAGCCCGTCTGCGGTGGATTCCACCACGATACAGCCCGACCCGTCCGCGATTATCCAGTGGAGCTGCGCCGCAGGAAGCTGTTCGCTGAACGGCGTCCCGGTGAGGGTCATGCCGGATATCAGCTCCCGCGCCTGGGAAAGGTCGGCGCACTGCGACAGTATCCACGGGATAAACTCGAACTGTGCGACGTTCCGGGAGCCCTCCTGCGGCTCGGAGTATTTCGCGTTGCCGATGAAATTCAGCCCCGCCATGCCCAGCCCCTTTTCGTTGACTGCGTCGTAATAGAGGGGGTAATCTCCGGCAACGTGCGCCATTCCGATGATGGCGTAGTGGCTGGGGAGCGTGCCGCCGTGCCTGAATTCAAAGCGGTAATTCCGGGGAGTCACCGTGATCTCCTCGCCGTAGGAGAACTCGTAATCCAGCGTTCTGCCCATATAGAAGCACTCCGTCTGATAGGTTGCTGCCGTGCACATGTTTTTTCCTCGCTTTCATTTTGTTTACTGTATTATGCCCGATCGTGTACAGAGTATTATAGCATGTTTCGCGCTGGCGGTCAACGCTTTCAGCAGATATATCATAAGGTCACCTCTAAAAACCTCGTTTGAGTGAAAATAAGCATAGCACGCCGCCTGCTTCGTCAAACCTCCTCGTAAGGCATACAGCCTTACTTCGTCGGCTTTCATCGCATTCGGCGCACTCTGCCCATTTTCCCTTTTCAAACCGGTTTTTAGAGGTGACCATAAAATTATCACAGTTTTCCTTGAAAAGATTTGTATATCGTGGACATAGTTCATCACTTGACAATTTACGCGCAAGGTACTATAATATAATAGTTAAGCTGTGTTTCAGACTGCCGGCATATCATCGTATCTGCTGTTATGAGGTTCCCTAAAATCCGGTGACCGTCCACAGCCTGTAAAGATAAACAAAATACATAGTAACTTTAAAAATTTCCATCAGGGGGAAAAAAATATGAAAATAACTGTAGCGGGAACAGGATACGTCGGGCTTTCAATGGCGGTGCTGCTGTCCCAGCACAACGACGTTACCGCAGTGGACATAGTTCCGGAAAAGGTGGCGCTCATCAATTCGAAGAAGTCGCCCATCGCCGATAAATACATCGAGGAATACCTCGCGGAAAAGCCGCTCGCCCTCACCGCCACCACCGACTGGAAGCCGGCTTACGAAACAGCCGACCTGGTAGTCATCGCGACCCCGACCAACTACGACGCGGAGAAGAACTACTTCGACACCTCGTCCGTGGAGAGCGTCATCGCGCAGGTACTTTCCGTCAACGACCACTGCACCATAGTTGTGAAATCCACCGTGCCTGTAGGGTTCACCGCCGGGCTTCACCAGAAGTACGCGGACAGCGCTGACAGCGCGCACCGTCTGATATTCTCGCCGGAGTTCCTGCGCGAGGGTCAGGCGCTGTACGACAATCTGTACCCCTCCCGCATAATCGTCGGAGCGCCGCAGGACTGGGCGGATTCAGTCGAGCGCGCCCACGTTTTCGCCGGACTGCTCCAGCAGGGCGCGATAAAGCAGGATATCCCCACGCTGCACCTGAATCCCACGGAGGCGGAGGCGGTCAAGCTGTTCAGCAACACCTACCTCGCGCTGCGCGTAGCTTACTTCAACGAGCTGGACACCTACGCGGAGATGAAAGGACTCAACGCCCGCGAGATAATCGACGGCGTAGGGCTTGACCCGCGCATCGGCTCCCACTACAACAACCCGAGCTTCGGCTACGGCGGCTACTGCCTGCCGAAGGACACCAAGCAGCTGCTTGCGAACTACGCGGACGTCCCGAACGACATCATAACTGCGATAGTTGCCGCCAACAAGACCCGCAAGGATTACATCGCAGACCATATTGCTTCCCTGAAGCCGCAGACCGTCGGGGTTTACCGCCTTACGATGAAGTCCAACTCGGACAACTTCCGCCAGAGCTCGATACAGGGCATAATGAAGCGCCTTGAAAAACGCGGCATAAAGGTGATAATCTTCGAGCCCGCGCTGAAGGAGGGGCAGAACTTCTTCAATTATGAGGTGTGCCGAGACTTCGGCGAGTTCAAGCGCCGCTCGGACGTAATTCTCGCGAACCGCATGAGCAGCGAGCTTAGCGACGTCAGCGGAAAGGTCTACACACGGGACCTTTACAGCAGGGATTAAATCAATATAATCAAGGGGGAGATTCCCGATGGATTCGATTATTTCAGGAACGTTCAGAATGGTTATCCGCAGGGGATCGCCCCATCAGCTTTATTTTGACGAGGATTTCATGAAGATATTCGGGGTAAAGGACAATTCCGACCCCGAAAACAACTACCGCATGTGGGAGGAGTGCGTCCACCCGGACGACATGCCGGTCGTCAAGGAAGCTATCGCCAGCACCCGCCACAATATCCGCGCGGAGGTAAAGTACCGCTGGCGGCATAAGACCAAGGGACTCTACACCGCCTACAGCACTGGAATGCTCGCGGGAAAGGACAACGGCGCGGTAACCATCTACGGATTCTTCAAGGGAGTGCCCGCCGACCGCACGCAGCTCTACGGCTACGACCCGGACCTCCAGCTGCTGACAAGGCTGCTCGGCGAAAAAATGCTGGACAGCTTTGCTTTCTGCGCGCTGACCGACATCGAACAGGGCAGGCTCATGCTGCTCAACGACTATTTCAACACCAGCACGTCGGCGGGCTGCGAATGCAGCTACGACGAATGGCTGGAGAAGTTCCAGTACTGCATACACCCGGACGACCGCCCCAGGCTTATTGAAATGCTCACCCGCAGCACTGTGATTTCCGCATTTGCAAGCTCCGATGAGGTACACGGGGAATTCCGATTCATGCGTCCGGACGGTCCCTGCTGGATCAATCTGCGGCTTGTAAGAATGAAGCAGAGACTTGCCGGGCATTACCCGGAATTCATAGTTTTCCGGCGTATCGCCGCAGACCACCGCGCGATATTCATGGAGGAGCTGCGGAACCGCCTGATAAACGGGCTTGCGATACCCTACATGATACTCGACCTCATCGACCTGCGCGCGGGGAGCTTCTACTCCTCCTCGGACAAGCAGGGGCTTTTTGCAGAGCATTTTAATGAAATAGGTCAATACAATGAAGCGCTGCTTAGGTTCGCTGATAACTGCGGCTGCAATGCCGCAGACAGGGACGCTATACTGTTCAACTACAGCATTGAACACATGACGGAACAGTTCCGCGCCGGCGAAAAGATGATAGAGTGCGAATTCTGCCGGACCTCCGGCGGTCAGCCGGAGTGGCTGCGTATCCAGGCGTTCATGTCCTCGGCGGACGAGAACGGCGAGCCTGCCCTCGCGATACTAAGCGTTCAGCAGGTCACCACCGAAAAACTCAAGGAGCTGCGCTATCAGCAGCGCCTGGAACGCGCACTGCGTTCCGAGAGCCAGTACAGGCAGGCGATACTCTCCAACGCGATAGCAGTCTACACCTACAATATCACGCAGGATACCATCTACGATGAGATAATCGAGCAGCAGGGCATCGACCCGCTGCTGCCGCAGCTCCATCTGACTGTACCGTGTTCCTATAACGAATATATCAATAAAAAATCGGAGCGGTTCACGGATCCCAAGACCGCCGAGAATTTCCGCCGGACCTTCTGCACGAAAACGCTCGCGGATATGTACAACAGCCACCGCCGCAGCTTCGATACGGAGTACGAATTCAGCATCGGGGACAAGACCGGGTATTTCCGCGAGGCGGTAATACTCACCCTGGATATGGATACCGGGGATATCTGGGGTCTGACCTACGTCCGGGACATAACCGGAGAACATGACCAGGCAAAGCAGGTGGAGCAGGCTCTCCGCGACGCTTTCGACCAGGCGCAGCATGCGAATTCCGCCAAGACGATATTCATGAGCCAGATGAGCCACGATATCCGCACGCCGCTAAACGCTATCCTGGGAATGTCCGCGATAGCGCAGGATCACATCGACGACCCTGCCCGTGTGAACGACTGCCTTGAGAAGATACAGACCTCCGGACACCAGCTGCTGGAGATAATCAACAACGTCCTGGACCTGTCCTCCATCGAAAGCGGAAAGACGACGCTTGCAAACGAGCCGTTCGACCTTAAGATGTTCATCGACGACACCGCCGGGACAATACGCGCCCTGACGGATAAGAAGCATCAGAGATTCACGGTCGAAACAGAGCCGGGGCTGAATCAGTCCGTCATAGGCGACCAGGCAAAGCTGCGTCAGCTGCTGATGAACATACTAAGCAACGCGGTGAAGTACACCCCGGACGGCGGCGAGGTTTATTTCTCGGTCAAGGAGCTGAGCCCCGACCACCACGGAGTATGCCGCTACCTGTTCACGGTAAAGGATACCGGAATCGGAATGACGCAGGAGTTCCTGCATAAGATCTACGACCCGTTCGTCCGTGCAGACGACCACCGCATAAGCGGTATCCAGGGCAACGGTCTTGGAATGGCTATCGCGATAAACATCGCACGCATGATGAACGGCGACATTTCCATCAACAGCGAGATCGGAAAAGGCTCTGTGTTCGAGGTGACTGTCGCGCTCAAAAAGGGCGCGGAGGAGCCAAGCTACATCGGTGGGATCTCGATGGAGGAGCATCCGAAGCGCGAGCGCATGTCTGACTACGACTTCGGCGGGAAGCGCATACTGCTTGCAGAGGACCTGGAATTCAACGCGGAGATCGCGTCAGAATTCCTTGCCGAGGCGGGGCTTGTGACGGAAGTCGCATGCAACGGCGCCGAAGCGGTGGAAATGTTCAGCAAGTCGCCGGTGGGCTACTACAGCCTGATATTCATGGATATCCAGATGCCGGTGCTGGACGGACATCAGGCGTCTGACAGGATACGCGCCCTAGACCGTCCCGACGCAAAGACGGTACCGATAATCGCCATGACCGCGAATGCGTTCATCGAGGACGTAAAAGTCGCAAAGGAGCACGGCATGAACGGGCATGTCGCAAAGCCGCTTGAGGTACGGGCGCTGACCGCGGCGCTCCGCAGATGGATACCCGACTACAAATTAAAGAATCAGAGTTGAGCACAATGAAAAGGATAGTTACAATACAGGATTTCTCCTGCGTGGGGAGCTGCTCGCTGACCGCCGCGATACCGGTGCTGTCGGCGGCAGGAATCGAATGCTGCGGGATACCTACCGCGCTGCTTTCCAACCACACGGGATTCCCGACATTCTACAGCATAGACCTCACCGAGCAGCTGGCTCCCATCAGCGACCAGCTCGAGCGGGAGCGCATAGATTTCGAGGGGATATACACAGGCTACATCGCGTCCATCGACCAGATCGAGCACATCGAGGAGTTCATACGCCGCTTCCGCAAGCCGGGCGCGCCGCTGTTCATCGACCCGGTAATGGGCGATAACGGAAAGATGTACGCCGCCCTTACCGACGACTACCCCGCGAGAATGCGGAAGTTCATCGAGGGCGCGGACATCATCACGCCGAACATCACGGAGGCGTGCCTGCTCACCGGGCGGAGCTTCAATCCCTGCCCGACGCTGCACGAAACCCGGGAAATGCTGCGGGAGCTGTGCTCGTTCGGCGTGAAGTTCGCAGTTATAACCGGGTTCTCGGAAAAGGGACAGCTGGGCGCTGTAGGCTGCTTTGACGGAACGTTCGCCGAGTGCCTGACCCCCAAAAAGGACGTCGCATGCTCCGGCACCGGGGATGTATTCGCCTCGGCGCTGCTGGGAGCGGTGCTCCGGGGCGCGGATTACCCGCAGGCTCTGGAGATAGCGACAAAATTCACCTACGCGGCGGTAGAGTACACAGCAGACGCCCCCGACCGCAGATTCTACGGGATACATTTCCAGCCGGTTCTGGGCGAGTACATCAGAATGCTGTCCGACATCGAAAAGGGGCGGTCTGATGCCTGAAAAGAAAGGGATCTCCCGCCTGAACAAAGCGATACTGTTTCTTATAACGTCGGCGTTTTTCTTTGCGCTGATGAACATGTTCGTGCGGCTTTCCGGAGATGTTCCGACGATAGAGAAAACGTTCTTCCGGAACTTTTTCGCGCTTTTCATAGCGAGCGGCGCAATGATAAAGAACCGCTGCTCGATAATCCCGCCCAGGGGCGCGAGGTTCGACCTGTTCATGCGGGCAGCATGCGGCTACGCCGGGGTAATCATGAATTTCTACGCGATAGACCGGCTTAGCCTTTCAGACGCTTCGCTGCTCAATAAGATGTCGCCGTTCTTTGCGATAATATTCTCGACATTTCTGCTGAAAGAGCGCGCGAACAAAGTCCAGTGGGTGATAATCGTGACTGCGTTCATCGGAGCGCTGTTCGTTATCAAGCCCAGTTTCCAGAATGCGGAGCTGGGTGCTTCCATCGCGGGGTTCTGCGGAGGAATGTGCGCGGGAGCAGCATACACGTTCGTGCGGCGCGCAACAGGAAAGGGCGTGAAAGGATACTATGTGGTGTTCTTCTTCTCGGCGTTCTCGTCGCTGGTGGCGTTCCCGCTGATGATGCTGGATTTCAAGCCGATGACCTGGGTGCAGGTGCTGATGCTGGTCGGCGCGGGGATAAGCGCGGCGATCGCGCAGTTCTGCATTACGACCGCGTATTCCTATGCTCCGGCAAAGCAGGTGTCGATTTACGACTACTCGCAGATCATCTTTGCGGCGCTCATCGGATTTGTTGTGCTCGGGCAGGTGCCTGACGTGCTTAGTTTCGTCGGATATGCGATAATAATCGCAGCGGCGTTCGTTATGTTCAAGTATAATAATCGGCATAGTGACGTGTGATGCTATGCTCCTTTTCTCTTGACATTTTCTGCTCCTTATGCTATACTGATATCACCACAAACAAAATCAGATGATACGGGAGGCAGGTATGAGAGTTTTCAGCATATACCGATTCAACATCGCGGATAAAGTAAGGTTCAAGGACGCACAGTCGTATATTCAGAATATGCTCGCGGAACTTGGGTTCGGCTGGTCTGACCTTGCGTTTGCGGCTGATACCGTGATCGGGGACAGGACTTTATCGAATGTGCTTGAAAAGTTCCCGGAACTGAAAAAGTACTACAGATCAACAGACGATGGACCGATGATATGCAGCTACACGGAGAATTGGCTTTCCGGGGAGATATTCGCCGATAAATCGGACTATGATGATATTTTCGCAGTGTTTTCAAAAATACCGCGTCCTTTTAATATTCCGTTCGGACATGTGCTGCTAAGCGGTGTGAACTGGCTCGGCGAAGGTGCCTCCGAGCCTGTGCCCGACTTCTTTTGGGAAAATGCTGATATTTCAAGACTCACAAACGTTCACTTCTTCTCAAACTACATTGCGCAGGAACGATGCTATGACGACGGTCTGAAACGCGTCATGATATCGGTATGTATCGAGGTCACAGCCGATCCCGAACCGCGTGATCCCTCCACTGTTATCGAAAAGCTGACGCCCTATCTCGGAAATCCTGTTGAAGCAGATACGAAATGCGTTTTCTCCAGAGAGGAAAACAACAGATTCACAGAGCTTAAAATGCGTCACTATGAACATCTTGATGAGTTTTTGAAAAAAATGCTTCCCGTACCAAATCGTTATACATATAACAGTAACAAGGAGCCGATCCCTCATCTTGCTGATATCCCGGTAATGAAAAAGGCGTTCGCCGGAACGGGATTCACGCGCAAAAAGGGAAACCCCGGCTGGCTCGGCGAATATGACTGCCGCGACAGCCACGGATTCACATACCGCGCGTATATTCAGAAGATTTCCGATGGGTACACATTCCGCGTTTGGCTGGATATCAGCGGCTGCAACTTTGATATAAACACGCTTGGCGAGCTGAATTACGAAATGGAAGCGGAAGGCGAGTCGCAGCCTATCCTCCGGGAATTCGCGCTGCTCTGCGCGAAGATCCGCGACGAATACGGCGACAGGCTTGCGCAGGATTTCGGAGAAACCCCTGACTGGTACTACAAGCTGCAGCAAGCATAATGCAAAAACGGCAGGTCGATTTCGACCTGCCGTTTTGTTATTCCGATGATTTACTCTGCCGCTTTCTTAGCCGGGTTTCCGGTGTAGAGCTGGTAGTAACGGCCCTGCTCCTCGATGAGCTTGTCGTGGCTGCCGCGCTCGATGATCCTGCCCTGCTCGAGTACCATTATGCAGTCGGAGTTGCGTACCGTGGACAGTCTGTGCGCGATGACGAACGTAGTTCTTCCGTGCATGAGCTTATCCATGCCGTCCTGTACAAGGCGCTCCGTTCTGGTATCGATGGAGGAAGTAGCCTCGTCGAGTATCAGCACGGGCGGGTCTGCTACCGCCGCTCTCGCTATCGCAAGCAGCTGGCGCTGTCCCTGCGAGAGGTTCGCGCCGTCGCCGGTGAGCATCGTGTTGTAGCCGTCCGGCAGGCGCTTTACGAAGCTGTGAGCATTCGCGAGCTTCGCAGCCGCAATGCACTCCTCGTCGGTGGCGTCAAGACGTCCGTAACGGATATTGTCCATTACCGTGCCAGTGAACAGGTGGGTGTCCTGGAGCACCAGTCCCAGTGAACGGCGGAGGTCCGCTTTCTTTATCTTGTTGACATTGATGTCATCGTAGCGTATCTTGCCGTCCTGGATATCGTAGAAGCGGTTGATGAGGTTCGTGATGGTGGTCTTGCCCGCGCCGGTGGAACCAACGAACGCTATCTTCTGACCAGGCTCCGCATGCAGCTTGATGTCGTGGAGCACCATCTTCCTGTCGTCGTAGCCGAAGTCCACGCCGTCAAATACAACGCTGCCCTCCAGCTTGCGGTAGGATACTGTACCGTCAGCGTTGTGCGGATGCTTCCACGCCCATACGCCGGTGCGCTTTTCGGATTCGGTGATGGTGCCGTCCTCGGCGATGTTGGCGTTTACCAGCTCAACATAGCCGTCGTCCACCTCGGATTTTTCATCGATGAGCCTGAATACACGCTTCGCGCCCGCCATAGCCATAACCACTGCGTTGAGCTGCTGGCTGACCTGGATAACCGGCTGCGAAAAGCTCTTGTTCAGCGTAAGGAACGCGACCAGCGAACCGAGCGTAAGTCCGGTGATGTCAGAACCGAGCACCAGAGTGAGCACAGCGCCCACACAAACGCACAGAACGTAGCTGATATTGCCGAGGTTAGCGCTGACAGGCATCAGGATATTCGCGAACTTGTTCGCATTGTCTGCGGAAACGCGGAGCTG